>JBAVRC010000495.1:0-1881 GCA_049694615.1 Thermosynechococcaceae cyanobacterium
AGAATTTATGGACTAGCGTTCACCAGGGCGGCACCTACACAGGGCTTTGCAAAATTGGCGCTCGGCTATCCTTAGCAACGATGGTCTTTTTCATTTTTGCTTGGTATAAAAGAATACTCGATGATCGCTCTTTTTCCTGGGCACCCGTTACGGATTTCATCTGGCCCCTCATCGTGATTTCCCTACTCGTTTCTTCCCCTGGAAATCCCGATGGTGCAAAACTATGGGCTGTGACAACAGGGCTTAGAAATGCCATTAATACTGCCGACAAGATTGTATTAAGTAGCGCTTCTAGTACCGCAAATCTAGCAACTTCGAGGGCTGAAGCAGGGAAAAATGTGGCGTTTGAATCATTTATTAAGGGCGTCGCCACAACCTGCAACGGGCAAGCAACGCCTGATGAAAAGAAAGCTTGTTGGGATAGAAATCGGAATCAGGTCAGGAGTATGGTTGCCGGGAATCAATCTAATTCTTGGCAAGACGGTATCATGTCCTTGTTTGAGGGGGCTTACCAAGTCGCAACCGATCCAGGAAATGCTGCCGCCGATGCACTGGTCGCCTCAGCCAATCTATTTGAAAATGCCTTTGCCAGTGTCATCAAAGGGATCGTCCTGGCCTTCGGAATGGCCTTCTCCTATCTCCTAGAATTGGCCCTTCTCTTGACCGCCATGCTTGGCCCGATCGCAGTGGGGGCTTCCTTGCTGCCCTTGCCCACGAAACCCATCCTGGCTTGGATTGCATCCATGTGTTCCATTGGCATCGCCAAGATTGCCTTCGATATCGTCACAGGTCTGATGTCCGATGTGATGTTGAATGCCCCGCCTTCCGATGCAATGGCCTACATCATTTTTACAGGTATTCTCTCGCCCATTCTGGCCTTAGCCCTGGCTGGAGGGGGTGGTCTTGCCGTATTCAGCGGCCTATCAGCGGGGGTTGGCGCGGCGATCGGCGGGGTGACCTATGCCAATAATTCTGCTCATCAGCAACGGGCGAGTAAAGCCAGCGCCAGAAACGAGCAGGCCAAACATAGAGAACTCATTCGTGCAATCCGAAATAGTTAAAGCGGTAATGCCGTCTGTTTTTGCCTCAAATAAGCCCGCAATCGCAGTTTGATAACCATGCTAAATCTCAGGACTAAACCGAAACCCGAAACCAACGGGAACGGCGATCTAACTGCAACCGACCTCCTCACCGGGAAGCAGACCCGCAACAATATCCCCATCCTCATCATGGGTACCTTGGGGTTTCAGGCGCTGAATGCCTTCTTCCTGCTAGCCCTGCTGCTGGGCGTCGTTGCCATTGCCCTTAAACCTGCTCCCACCCTGGTCCAGCTTGTCGATGGCAAGCCTATCCGCGTCACGGCAAAGGATTCTCTATCCAGGGAGCCTGAAAGCATCAAACGATTTGCCAAAGATGTCACAGCGCTGATGTTTTCCATGACGGGCACCTTACCCCCGGAAAACTTCGACCAGGCCCGTCTACCCAAGCCAGATCCCGGCATCACCATCGGCTCTCAAAACCTCAAAATTGCAACCGCAAGTTTTCAGGCTGGGTTTGCTTTATCTGAGGACTTTCGTAGACCCTTCCTGGAGTCTTTAGCCGATATTACGCCTCAAGCATTGTTCGGAAATAAGAACCAAGACCCGACAAAACCTGCAACCCAAGTGGTGCCCATCATTAAATTAATTTCCGAACCCAAGCAGACGGAAACTGGACTGTGGAAGTTCAACGTGGTCGCCAATCTCCTGCTATTCAACACCCAAGACCCGTTGGGACAAGAGGTCATTCCCTTTAACAAAGAAATCACCATCCGGGCTGTGGAACCGCCCCAAAAGTTGACGGGCAATACCCCCCTAGAGCGCACTATTTACGGCATTCGGC
>JBAVRC010000496.1:0-2196 GCA_049694615.1 Thermosynechococcaceae cyanobacterium
GGGATTGCAGCAGATTATGGGCCTGAAAAATGTAGCCCACGTCCCGTCGCACCACCACCCGATCGCTGGCGGAAGCCCCTTCCAGTTCCTGCCCCAAGACCCGCAAACTACCAACTTGGGTGGACCGCAGCGCCCCAATCAAGGTGAGGAGTGTGGTTTTCCCAGAGCCAGAGGGTCCGGTCATCAATACAATTTCACCCGCATCAATGGTTGCTGTGATATCAAACAAAATCTGCTTGCGCAGTTGGCCCTGCCCAAAATAGTGGCAGACCTTATCGATGGCAATCACAGGTTCGCTGGACATGGTTAGAAAATATCCGCCGGATCGGCTGCTTGAACTTTACGCATGGCGATCGCCCCCGACACCACACACATGATGACCGTGAGCACAAACACCGTAATCCCCCGATTGAGGGTCATGGCAATGGGCAAGGCGGTGGCATTTTGAGTGAGTTGATAGAGTCCGACACTGAGAAAAAATCCGGGCAGATATCCCAAAACGGACAAGATGAGTGCCTCCTGCAACACTACCGAAATCAGGAAAAAGCTACGGTAGCCCATCGCTTTCAACGTGGCATACTCAGCTAAGTGATCGGTAACATCGGTATAGAGAATTTGATACACAATCACAATGCCGACAATAAATCCCATCGCCGAACCCAGGCTAAAAATAAACCCAATGGCTGTACTGGTTTGCCAGTAGGACTTCTCAAAGTCAGCAAAGCCTGCTTTCGTCAACACCCGCACATCGTCCGGCATGATGCGGTCAATGGCTTGCCGCACTTGTTCCACATCCACGTCCGGTTTGACCTTAATGAGTCCTGAGTCAATTAACCCCTGCGATCGCTCGGGCAAAATGCGAATTAAATTGAGATCGCTGGTGATTAAATTGCCATCAGCGCCAAACGACGCCCCCAACTTCACAATGCCGCCCACGGTCACTTTTCGCCCAGATACTTCTGTGACAACGGGTTTGCCCGCCTTAAACCACTCCGCTACGGGACCAAATTCCGCCCGCGAGGCTTCATCGAACAACACCACATCCGACGCTTTCATGCGATCTTGATAGGTTTTAATCCCCGGTAAATCGAAGACATGGGCTTCTGGCGGATAGGCAATAATCATCAACTGACGGGTTTGGCGATTTTCTGGATTTTTCCAGATGCCAAAACTCAGGTACAGGGGCGTCACCGAATCGACCCCAGGCACCCCCAGGGTTTGGTACAGTCGCCGTCGCGAAAACGACTTCATGGCAATCAGGGCGGTGGACTGGGGATTGATCAGCACAATATCCGTATTCAGGTTGATGTGCATGGTGATCGCGGCATCGAACAACGCATCGCGAAACCCCAACTGAATCATCATCAAAATGACCGCAAAGGAGATGCCCGCTAAGGCCACCAAGAGCCGCATCCGTTCGCGAATTAATTGCAGCCAAGCCAAGGGAATTGCAAACATATCTTCCCTCTTAAGCGCTGGGGTCGATGGCAACTTCGACCTGCAAATAGGTCATGCGGGCCACCGGTTGGCTATTGTGCAGTCGAATTTTGACTTCAACCACACGGGTATCGGTGTTTGCTGCTGGGTCAGTGCCAACCACATCGTTTTTACCAATTTTGAGACCAATGCGCTCGACCGTTCCCGCAATGCGACCGGGAAACGCAGCAGAGGAAATGGTGGCCGACTGTCCCACTTTGATGCGACCGACATCGGTTTCGTAAACCTCTGCCACCACATACATTTGCCGGGTATCGCCCAGTTCCACAATGCCCTCGCCGCCAGAACTCCCGGAAGAAGACATTTCCAGGGACTCGCCCTGTTTTTTCAGGACTTTGAGGATCTGACCGGACCGGGGCGCTCGGATCACGGTGCGGTCCAGACGGGTTTGGGCGAGTTTCAAGTTGCTGCGGGCGGTTTCAATTTGGATTTGGGCCTGCGATCGCGCCTTATCTGCTTGGGCCGTTTGCACTTGGGCCAGCATATTATCCCGATCCGTGCGCCACTCTTGCTGAATTTTGGCCCGTTGAGCTTCAGCTTCTTGGAGTTCGCCCGATTGGGTTTGGTAAACGAGTTGTTTATCGTCAACTTCTTTTTGGGATACAGCTCCACTGCGGTTTAACTCGCGGAATCGATCCAGATCTTTCTGGGCAATGGCCAGTTCAGCTTGCAGACGGCGAATCGTGGCCTCCTGGGCGG
>JBAVRC010000497.1:0-2500 GCA_049694615.1 Thermosynechococcaceae cyanobacterium
CACCGAAGTCAAAATGAACTCTTTGTTGTACTTGAACAATTTCCCAGACTCGTCGGCAGGGCTGACTTCATACCAACTCGCCACTACCTGAACGCTCCATTGACCGTCCTTAAGCGCTTTTGGCTCACCGATGAGCGAGACTACCGTTATCCGTTGCTTCTGAGCACTCAAGTAGGAGGGCAATTTATACTCTGTGACCAATCCCTTCAGCCACCCCAACCGAAAGTCGTCGGTCAAGGCGAAGGAGGCTAACATCGTCTCGGTCGGTATCCGGTTGTTATCGAACTGTTCGCCGTTATCCTTGGTCTTTTTGCCATCCGTTCCCGCTATTTCCCCATCCCAGTTGAGGGCTAAGGGAATCCATTCATTCAGAAACGAGCGTATGGTCTCTGTCGAACGGTAATCAGGGTCCATTCCCTTAACAGCAATCCCCGAACCGTCTGCCATCTGCACCAATGCAGGCGCATTCTGAGTTTGGAGTTGATTGAGCCGATTGCACATCGATATCTGGGTGAGAAACAAGATCCCGAATGCGCCTACTTTCACAAGCCCAAACAACGGCGATAAGGACTGCAACGACCGCTTACGTTTTCGCTGTTCCTCGTGTTCGTTGATATCCACAATCTCTGGGAGTAGATGCATGATTATCGCCCTCGAAATCTAGTGAATCCTGCGGTCAATCCCCCAATAATGGGAACTGCCTGTGCAATTTGGCCAAAGCTGGAGGTGATGCCCGAAATGGCTCCTGCTGCGTTCCAGGTCGCCATTTTGTAAGACGCCGCAGGCGCACCAAGGCCAAAGATCGAGGCGGTGATGATGTCCGAGAATTTGGTCGTTTCAAGTCTGGAGATAATCAGCGCACTCAAGCTAATCAGAATCACGTAGTAAAATTCCGCCAGCATTGTCCCGAACAAGATTCCCACCCAGAACTTCAACGAATTGGAGGATGAAAACGGCACCGTGGACCAAGCCACTGCTACAGGAAAGGTCAACAACGACAGAAAGTAAATTGCCTGAATTGCATTGATATAGATGTGTTGGAGAATATGCATCAACGTCTTCACGATGTTGAAGAACACGCCTCCAGTCAACATATCCCCAATGGAAAAAATCGGGCCGAGGTAGTTGACTTGCGACAATCCCTTTTGGGTGTATTTATCAACTTCATTAGAAACCCCTGTTGTAACGGCATCCTTGAAATCGTTGACAAAGCGTACCGTGGTCGAACACAGGCCGAAACACACTTTTTCGTATTCTGCTTGCAGGCTTTCGGCATATTTCGCCACCGAGGTGTAGCATTCCATCTTGGTGTACAACACGTCTTGTTCTTTGGAAAGCCGCGTTTTTGGGTCGGTCGGTCGGGTTGTTGAAGGCAGAAAAACGGGGGGTGCTACAATTGCGTCACATTTGGCCGATTCACGGGTCAATCGGCTTTTGGCATCGTCGGTGAGCAACACATCCTTTACCGCTTCATTCAGCTTCACTCCCGCCAAGGATTGTTCCATCAGACCATCCCGCAGATGGTCTTTGATCTGGATGGCAGCGTAGACCAATCGCAGTCCCGGCGAAGCGCTTCCGCCAATCAGCCAAACACACAACGAAAGGGTCAGTATCGGCAGGGCGAAAATTTGCCATGCAATCCCCCGTGCCAGTTCTTTGGACACTCGCATGATGAAGGGCACTCCAGCTAAGGCCAGGACGATTTGAGAGAGCGATCGCACAAAAAACCAGATCGAGTTGTTGTTGGGATTGAGAAAGGTGTCTTGGAACAGCTTGTGCCATCCCTCGCTCACGGCTTGCATACTTTGAAGCGAGTCGTTGGCAAAATCTGAGCCGTTGAGTCTGGCATAGGCGGCTAACGGCACGAGACACAGGGCCAGGGTAAATGCCAGCACCAGGATTGAGCGGTCTTTGCGCCACTGAATGGCCATTACAGTCCCCCCAAAGATTTAGATTTAGCCGAATAGGGGGTCAGGCTTGGAATGTAATACAGGTCAATCGAATCCACCGTCGTATTCGAGATACCCCGCCGTTCATTGCGGTTATCTTCATTCATCTGCCGGATCGCTTGCGACGAATTAGTCATCTCCATCGTTTGATAGGTTTGCCCAATCTTCAGGTCGGTCAAAAGCTGATTGGAAATCGCCGTCGTTCCCGCGATCGCTGACAACTGGCCGGACTGAATCGACGCTTGGTTGGACAGAGAACTCAGTTGAGACGCATGGGAAGCGCCATTGGCCGCGATTTGAGCATTAATGGTGGCGATGTCCTTGAGGACGGCTTGAGATTCTGTTTCGCCTTGGGCTTTTTCGTTGGCAGTTTTGGCAGTCGCAGCGGCGGTTTCGGCATCCTGGGCTGAGGTAGCGGCTTGCTGACTTTGTTTGACCGTTTCTTGCAAACCGCCTTGGGCCGAGGCGGCATAGGAGCCGGACTGTTTGAGTTGGTCGGCCATGCGCTGCTGGCCATTCTGGTCCAATACCCCGGCAACATAGGATTGCAC
>JBAVRC010000498.1:0-4251 GCA_049694615.1 Thermosynechococcaceae cyanobacterium
CAGTTCGCTTTACACTCCCCTCATCCCCTAACCCCTTCTCCCAGCGGGAGAAGGGGAACTCCGACTCCCCTCGCCCGTTGGGAGAGGGGCTGGGGGAGAGGGGCAAATCTAGAGGTTATTAAATCCACGATCCTTAGCCAGCTCAGTTAACCTCTTCATAAAGGGCTTCTACAGATGCCTCAAATTGAAGATTTGGCAGCGTCAATGTTTGTCCCACGGCGTAGGACTGCATCACCCATAACCCATCGTCACGGCGACAGAATCCATCAATTCGTTGCCGTGTTGTATTGATCAAAAGGTAATCCGTTAGGGTTTCAATGTGTTGATAATCTAAAAACTTATCTCCCCGATCAAAGGCTTCTGTAGATGAAGACAATACTTCTGCAATCACACTAGGATAACGCTTATAGGTCGAAGTGCTGCGATCTCGCTCATCGCAGGTCACCAACACATCAGGGTAATAAAAAATATTCAGTTCTTCGATGCGGACTTTCATATCAGAAATATAAGTCCGGCATTTGGATCCACGTAAATGGGTTTTCAGTAATGCGGCAAGGTTGAGTGCAATGGTGACATGGTTATCTGAAGCCCCAGCCATTGCATAAACCTGGCCGTCGATATATTCGTGCTTGATCGCACTCAGCTGTTCTGCGGCCAAATAGTCCTCTGTTGCGAGGCTCTCTAAAATGGGGGTGGCAAACATTTTGGGGCATAGTAGGGGGTGTTGCGTTTATTTTAGCGCGATCGCCCCTATGCATCATGCTAGGGACAAAATATCGGCATACACACCCATAACCATTTCTCGATCTATCATCAACCGCTCTTTAGCAGGACTATCATAGACCACCAGAATAGATTTAGCGTCCTCATAAAGGGTTAATCCTTCCGCGCGATCGCAGCGATCGCCATGGGCAATTTCTCCCAAAAGGGTCAATTGGCGATTCTTTTGACTGGAAAGACTATTATCGTCTAATGCAAAAGGATTCTCTAGTCGGAACAAGGCATGTGAGCCATCCAGATCCATGGTTGGACCCGCAAGAATGAGCAAATTTTCAGTATGCTCTTCAAAACATAATTCGCGAATTCCCAATCCATCTAGATCAAGAAAATGACGCTTATATTTTCGACTTTTATTGCCAATTTTTTTAAGTTCAAGCTCATGAGAGGATCTGTCCTCGACTTCAATTTCTAATAAGATGGCAATTCCGCGAAGCACTGGGCCGCGCAAACCAATCAGAACTTTATTTCCCAGAGCCGCCAACCCTTCAATGTCCAGTCCATTCTCCTTACTCGGAAGATAGCCATAAAATTCCTTTCCGGGCAAAGCATCGCTGTCATCGTCCTCCACCAGTTGCTTTAGATCGAGGTATTCGTCTTTGGCGAGTGCCTGGGTTAAGGCATTGCGACTTCCATCGCGCTTCAACCAACCGCGCTTGGGAGATTCAGCGTCTAATAAGCCAAACTCATTAATGGGAATTCGAGCTAATAAATAACGATTTTCTTGACGTTCTATTTTTTTAAGTTCTTCGTCCTCGATGTGAAACTTATTTGCCTTAACCTTGACTTTCTTGCGCTTACTGCTATGGGAGCCTATGATCCAGAGATAGCCATCATGGTAGTCTAACCCTTCTACATCTACCTCTCCTTTGGATTCATCAAACTTTTCAATGAAATCTTGAAAATAAAACCGTTTGTGTTCAGCGAACTCTCCATTCTCTTGCCGTGTAAATCTTTCTATTGCAGTGAATTCATCCGTGCCAAGCCAGAGGTATTTGCCCTGATGAGACAAAGCTACCCCAGACAAATTCTTGATTATATCTTCTCTGAGGTCAGGATCAATATCCAGATCAAAAATAATTTTTACTCGGCTCAATGGTTCTAATTGATTCATTTTTACGATTCCTTAGGCGTAATAAAAATAGCAATATCGCGATCAACCCCGTTATTCTATGACACCGCAAGGCGACTTCGCAGTTGGATCCATCCCCCTCGGCGATCGCCCCGGCATTAGATTGCAATCTGTAACGAAATGTTTATAAATTCGCTGAAAACGCGTGACACTCCAAGAAGTGTCACTAAAAATGTATCACTGATGGCGAGACAGGTTATTGTTTATGCAGTGAGGAGTGATTCAGATAAGAAGCTCTTGGAGTCGAAACACGGAAAGACGCCCAAGAGCTTTTTCTTTGGAACCTCAACCACCACTACAGGTCAGGGTTTGTCAGTAAAGGTTTGGACGGAAACGCAGACAACAGGGCCATGACAGAGGGGAGTGACATCAAAACCTTGACCCAATGCTGCCCCGCTGATCTCGATGAGAAGATTCATGATCGGTTGGTTTTAACGGCGGAAGAACGACAGCGATCGCGCTATCGCTGCCAGACAGAAGGCGGCGTAGAAGTCTTGCTCAACTTACCTCGCGGTTCAGCCTTAACGGAAGGAGATTGCTTAACCACCGAGGCCGGAGATTGGTGGGTACAGATTGGCGCTAAACCCGAAATGCTATTGTGCGTGCAGAGCAAAACACCTTTGGATTTGCTACGGGCTGCTTACCATTTGGGCAACCGCCATGTTCCCCTGGAACTGACCGCGCAGACCTTAAAGTTATCGCCGGATCCCGTTTTGCGGGAGATGTTGGTGCATCTAGGCTTAACCGTTACCGATACCCTAGAACCCTTCTACCCCGAACCAGGGGCTTACGGACACTTGCATTGATGTCCCCCAATCCTGCCACCCCCTTGTCTTTACTGCGCTTGTTGCAACTGGCCAGTGCCACGTTGCCCGTGGGGGCTTACAGCTATTCCGAAGGGTTAGAAACTCTGACCGAGACGGGCTACCTGTCCTCAGCGATCGCGCTTCAGGATTGGATTGTCCAGGAACTCCAGTACGGGTCGATTCGGATGGAAGCGGGAATGATGTTGCGATCGCAGCAAGCCGTTTTAGCCCAGGATGGCACACGGGTGTTGTACTGGAATCGCTGGTGGTCGGCAACCCGCGACACGGAAGAACTGCGGTTGCAAAGTTGGCAAATGGGGCGATCGCTCTTACGGTTATGGTCTGATTTAGAAGATCCGACGGCTCCAGAGTCGGTCGCTAAAACAGCGTTGCCTTTACAGGAACTGCTGGCAGAGGAGTGCAATTTTGCGATCGCGTTTGGCGTGGTGGCCGCAGCATGGCAGATTGAACCGATGGCAGCATTATTGGGTTATCTCCAAAGTTGGGCCACTAATTTGATTGCAGCGGGTATTAAGCTCATTCCGTTGGGCCAAACGGCTGGACAACAGATCCTACTCAATTTACAGCCAGAGATAATTACCACAGCAGAGACCCTTTTAACCTTACCGGACGACGCATTAGAGACCTGTGGCTGGGGCTTATCTTTGGCGAGTATGGCCCATGAAACCCAATACAGTCGTCTATTCCGCAGTTAGGATCGTAGATTAAATAACATCCAGATTTCTAGCTAGCGGTTGAAACCGCGCCTATACAGACAAAGTCCGCCTTTGCAGACTAGGAAAGTATTTCAACCCACGTAGGTGGGTTTCGTTTGTATAGCCGCGATTTCAATCGCCGGGGTTATTTGATTCACGATCCTTAATCTCTCATCGCGTCAAAGTGCGATTGTTCTGGGTTCAGTCATGGATAATCAGTATACTTGTAGCATATTCATCCGCAAGTCATGCTGACGATTGTGGTTTGATAGGTTTTTTATGACATTCACCTCAACAAAAACACTTTCCTTTGAAGAATTTCTAGTTCAATTTGGCGATAATCCTCGCTACGAGCTGATTGATGGAGAACTACGCGACATGGAACCAACTGGGCCACATGAGGGCGTGGCAGGAGCGATCGCGGGTCGAATTTTTGTTGAGATTCTGCGTTCTAATCTAAAGTGGCTTGTCCCTAAAAATTGCTTAATAAAGCCACCTGCTGCTGAGGCAACGGCGCTACGTCCTGATGTCATTGTGCTAGATGAAGAGAAGTTGAGCCAAGAACCTTTGTGGCAGCAAGAACCCATTATTTGTAATGGTAGTACAGTGCAGCTAGTGGTTGAAGTCATCAGTACCAATTGGCAAGACGACTATGCCCGAAAGGTTGAGGAGTATGCATTCCTCGGTATTCCAGAATATTGGATTGTAGACTATCGAGGGTTAGGAGGCATTGCCTTTATCGGTAAACCCAAACAACCTACCTTTACGGTTTACCAACTTCAAAAAGATGAATATACCCAGAAACGCTATACTTTAGGAC
>JBAVRC010000499.1:0-2063 GCA_049694615.1 Thermosynechococcaceae cyanobacterium
GCAAGTCATCGTACAGCAGGGCGATCGCACCGAAACCATTACCGGCGACCACTTTATCTCCAGCATTCCGATTACTGCTCTGGTGCGTCGCCTCCATCCCCCACCGCCAGAGCCGGTACTACAAGCAGCAGCGGGCCTGAAATATCGAGATTTTCTCATCGTTGCTCTAATTATTAACCAACCCGATTTATTTCCCGATAACTGGATCTACATCCACAGCCCAGAATTTCAAGTCGGTCGGATCCAGAATTTCAAGAATTGGAGTCCGGCAATGGTACCCGATGCCAACAAAACCTGTCTGGGTATGGAGTATTTTTGCAGTCAGGGCGATGCTTTGTGGGAGATGTCGAACCCAGCTTTGATCGACCTGGCCAGCCGCGAAATTGTTGATCTGGGGCTTCTCAAACAAGCAAGCCTGGTAGAAGATGGTGTGGTCATCCGGCAACGCAAGGCCTACCCGGTGTATGACGGCGAATATCGTCAACATCTCCAGGTTCTCCAAGACTATTTGCAAACTCTGGAAAATCTCCAAACAGTAGGGCGCAACGGCATGCACCGCTACAACAACCAGGATCACTCCATGCTCACCGCCATGTTAGCAGTGAAAAATATTCTGGGCAAACAACACAACCTCTGGGACGTGAACACTGAGCGTTCTTACCATGAGGATTTTACGTACCAGCGATCATCTGTAAAGAAGACGGATGTGGTCTGCTAACCGCATAGCCAAAGCCACAATCGTAAACGTGGGATTAGCCGCCCCTCCAGTTGGAAAGACAGAACTCCCTGCAATAAAAAGATTATGGACCTGATGCACTTTGCTATTGGCATCTACCACACCGAAATGAGGATTGGGGTGCATCCGGGTTGTTCCCATGTGATGAAACCCCATTTTGTTGTATGGGGCCAGATGTTTGAGTCGTTCGGAGTCAAATTGTAGTTGCCCCATGCCCCGGTTGCTGAGGATGTCACTAAAATGCTGGAGCGATCGCTCTACACTATCCTGCATCCGATCGCTAAAATGCAGCGTCAGGTGGGCTAACGGCTGCCCCAAGGTATCTCGGGTTTGGGATAGGGTGATGCGGTTGTCGGGATTGGGTTCTTGTTCAATCCAGCCGGATAAACGCACATGGTCAAAGAAAGCAGCCCGATCGAGCTTGTTCCAAACATGCCAAATAACGTAGCGGGGTAATATCGTCCAATTGCTCTGCCATAGTTGCTGCCACTGAGCACTGGTTTTGGAGCCCAGCCCTGCAACTTGCCACTGTTTGGCAGTAATAACGGCTTCTGAATCTTCTAACAACGTGTAGCGATGAAAACGAAGATGTAGATTCAAGAGTTGATGCTGACGTCGCCACACATCCGTGAGCCCCAGCGTTCCCTGCACCTGGGTTTGTCTGAATGAGCTGGTGTTGGTGAAGAAGATGGTGCTCCGTCGATGCGGCCCTAGGGGAAGAATGCCAACAACTTTATACTCGTGTTCCATAAAGTACCGCCCCACCTGGTCATAGTGGTTGCCGATACCTCTGGGCTGGCGGCTGTTGGAGGCAAGGAGCAAGCGGGCATTTTCAATCCCCCCCGTTGCCAAGATGACGGTTTTGGGTTCAATGGTGAAGGTGTGGTCAAAAAAGCTGGCAATGTCCAATTGTGTAATTTGGTTACCCTCGGCGTCGGGGACAAGTTGAGAGACAGTGGCATGAGTAATGAGGGTGATGTTGGCCGATCGCTCGATTTGGCGTCGATATTTCTGCCCAAGGTCAAGGAGATGACTAAAGTAAACCCCTTTGGTTTCCAAGGGTGATCCTTGAAAAAAATTGTCCTCTGGCAGGACAAGCAAGGACGTTGGGATGCTTAATACACCGCAAGCTCTCCGGTAGTAAGGCATCAGATGCGATCGCTCAAACGGCCAGCCGCTATAGGGCAACCAGGGTTTCGCCAAAAAGTCATCCGCATCTAAAGGAATGCAAGCACCGCTCCAGCGAGTGGTTGAGCCACCAAAACGGCGGGCACGAGACTCCAAAAAAGGGTATGGGGCTCCGTGGGCGAGGGAGGATACTTCGGTC
>JBAVRC010000500.1:0-1875 GCA_049694615.1 Thermosynechococcaceae cyanobacterium
CCTATGAAGTTGCCGTGAAGTAACGCAACGGACCGGGATTGAAGACGGATTGTCTTCAATCCCGGCATAAAACTTTTTTATTCCTCGAAGCATTGCAGGGTGGCCGCGTTGCGATCCGCCACATTCCGACTGTAACGGTTTGGCCCCCTCTGCTGCCTTGATTTTGCGCTGTATACGACGCACGCAACGGGTTTGTTGTATCTAATGGCGAGTTGAGAGTTGCGGTGAGTCTGTTATCGAGCGATTTTTATCCACATTACAGCCGACCGTCACTGCGTCAAGCCACGTCTTTACTGTTGGGGTTGCTGTTTCAAGGAATGGCAGTTAGTTCAGCCTTCACAGGGGCGATCGCCGCAACCCCTGAGGCTGGGGAAGACATCATCAACCGGGCCGAATATTCCTACCGCACTCATCCCAAACAGCCGCCGTTTAAAGGATTCACCAATACCATTGTCGTTACACCGGGTGAACCGCTCACGGACCCCAACGGCCAAATTCTAGGTTGCGGCGGTAAACCCCTGGATGACTATACCGGATTTTCTGTCGCCCTGCACCAACCGAAACCAGGGGATACAACCCAAAGCGAAATAGGACCATTAGTGGCCCTGACCCCAACCGAGTTGCCCGATATTGTCGGAAATGGCATCCCTAAGGGCATCACCCCCAATACCACCAACAAAAATCCTTTTGCCCTGACCAACGCCACTGAAGGTCGCTACAGCTTTTTGCTCGATCGCAGTCGGGATCAAATTCGGGCAGGCAAGGTTTATATTTTGGTCGTCAACCCACCCGCTGACTCAACCCTCTACAGCCAACGCCGTATCCAGCTCAACATCTTAGAGATTCGGAAAGAGGGGGGCAAAGATGTGGTCTCCTACCTCGCCCGTTCTTTGGACGGATTGCCCATTGCCCCAGATGGTGCCCTGGAAATTACCCAAACGGTGGTGTTAATTCCCGATGCCGATCAGATTGGCTTGCAATTGTTGGCCATGCAATTGACCAATGCCCTCTGCCAACAAAACCAGATCCAAATCACCAAGTCGGGCGATCGCGCTTCGGCAGCCCCTGGCGATACCGTCATTTACCGTCTGACCGTTCGCAACACCTCCGATGGCGACCTCAATGCCTTGGCGATCAACGATACGCTGCCCCTGGGTTTTAAGTTTTTAGCCCAGTCGGTGCGGGCTGAATTAGCCGAAAAACCGGTCACGGTGACGGTTAGCCAAGCCGGGCAAGTCATTACCTTTCGTCCCGATACCACCCTGCCCGTTGACGGCATATTGACCCTGGTGTATGCCGCCCAATTGACCCCGGATGCCCTGCGCGGTACGGGAAAAAATTACGCCCTCGTAGATGGCCAGCGGGTGGATAACCGTGCTGAAGTTCACGATGGCCCTGCGATTCATAGGGTGCGCCTCACGGCTGGCATTTTATCCAACTGCGGCACCATTTTGGGGCGAGTCTTCGAGGACCGCAACTTCGACGGCGAGCAACAAAAGGGCGAGCCCGGCGTGCCCAATGCGGTGGTGTACCTAGAAGACGGGAATCGGATTACCAGCGACCCCAATGGGTTATTTTCGGTCAAATGCGCGTTGCCGGGATATCACACCGGGGTGTTGGACCCCTTGAGCGTGCCGGACTATCGCATGGCCCCCAACCATCGCTTTATTGAGCGCAATAGCCCTTCCCGGCTGGTGCGTTTAGCGCCAGGAAGTATGGTGCGGATGAACTTTGGGGTCATGCCTGCTGGAAAGACCGGAGGGACACCATGATGCGTCGTTCTCGGTTGGCCGTGGGGATGGGTCTCCTCAGTGCTGGGGCGATCGCCCTGGGCCAGAGTGGTGCTGCGATCGCCGAAACCTTGCCGCCAGAGAC
>JBAVRC010000501.1:0-8067 GCA_049694615.1 Thermosynechococcaceae cyanobacterium
GCGCTATCCACTGCGCCACATGCCCAAAACCAGCGAACAGAAAACAGAAACCTGTTGGCCAAAACCAATTGTAGCGCGAACTAGAGAGGGTTGCTACCGCGATGGCGGGAGAACTGGAACATTTGGGGGGGGTGGGAGAACTGGGCCCGTCGGAAGCGGTGTGATGGAGTAGGGCAACTGTCCAGGTGCATTAGACACCTGAGGCGGTGTATTGGCCGCAAAGGAAGATAAAAAGGGCATGGGATCAATGGGTTCCCCAGCTCTGCGGACCTCAAAATGCAAATGGGGTCCGGTGGACAGCCCGGTAGACCCTACCGCTGCAATGGGTTGACCGCGTGTCACACTTTGCCCGACCGTGACATAAAGCTGACTAGAGTGGCCGTAGAGAGTGGTGAGGCCATTGCCGTGATCGATAATGACCGAGTTGCCATAACCACCCATCCACTCTGCCGAAATCACCACCCCGTTATCGGCAGCACGAATCAGACTGCCTTCCTCGGCTCCGAAATCAACGCCATTATGAAATCGGCTACTTCCTAAAATAGGATGCACCCGCCAACCAAAGATACTGGTTACCGGACCATCGGCGGGTAACAGCATTTGCCCCGTACCATGCAAGAAAATGGCACCGGGAAACGCAATCCGAGCAGCCAGTCGTTGTTGAATATCCTTGGAAATTTGCTCGGACTCTTGCGCGAGCTGTTGTTCGGCTGCGGCTAAAGCTTGGCGATCGCTCCTAAGGCGATTGACCAGAATCTTTTCGGACTGGGCTTGGTCTTCAAAAGAAGACTTTTGCACCATCAACTGTTGGGTCAGCAGCGCAATCTGATTTTTCTGGATTTCGGCCTCCAGTCGTTTGGCCTCAATGGCATCTTTCGCCTGTTTCAAAGCAACCAGGGATTGACTATCGGCAGCATAAACCTGTTTAAGCTGATATTGGCGATCCATTAACTCCTGGACCGAACGGCTTTGCAGCAGCGCAGACCAGCCTTGCACCTCGGTCTGACGTTGCAAAAACCGCAGTCGCGCCACCGTACTGGTCTGCTGCTTGTCATACTTGGCCTGGGCGATCGCCAACTCGGCTTCGATTTTTTTGAGTTTTTCGGTGGCGGCGTTTAGCTTCGCTTGTTGGGCATCGATTTGGTCTGCCGTGGTCGTGATTTGTTGTTGCAACCCATTCAGGCGATCGCGAACCGACTTTTCTTGTTGTTCGATCTGTTTACGGGCTTGGGTCACGTTCGAGCGATATTGATCGACCTGTTGTTGCTTTTGTTGCAAGTCTGGGAGCGCCCCATCTGTTGACACAGCCCAAACGGGCGATTGCAACAACAACCCCAAACAAAGCTGTATCCAAAAACAGCACACGAGTCCTAAATATTTGAAAGCGTTGCCCATGGGTTTGCTTTCGGCTCAAATACGACAACCCGCTAAACAGATCCAATCACGGCCCATTTTGCCGCGACTCCTTACGCTAAGGTACCCCAACCCAACCCAATATAGATCGATTACGGACAACCCAGCGATTCGCGGGTTTCAACCCCAGTGACCGGTTTAGTGCCACTGGCCGACTGACAGAGCAGCGCAATTTGATCCTTTTCCAGGACTGCATCGCTAAAATCTGCCCCCGTCGCAACCACATCCCGAAACGTGGACTTGAGCATGATGGCTGCATTCAGCACCGCATTGGTGAAGTTTGCACCCGTAAAATCGCTCAGGTAGGCCAGTCCGTCTGTCATATCGACCCCCTGGAAATTAGCCCCGGTCACGGTCGCCCCATTAAAAACCACGCCGCGCAAATCCGCTTGACCAAAGTCCGCGTTCTCTAGATGAATATCCATAAACTCGGCCTGTTGTAGATTTTGGCCGCGAAAGTTCTTCTCGGCGATCCCAATGTCCTGACGGGGGCGAATCGCCGAGGAACTAGCCGCTTGCACTGGCAGCGGCAACCAAACCAAAACGCACAACACAACACCCAGCAAACCCGCTAGCATTTTTGCCATAACCTTTCTTTCAAGTCCTTTTATACAGTCTGCCGAGCCTCAAATGGGGCAAGGGATCGCTCCTATCGCTCCCGTTGCCTCATCTATTTTAAGGGGTTCAGAAACCCTGAGTCGCAATGGCATAGGATGGCTATAGACCGTTGTTCGCAAGCAAAAAATAGGGAAAGGTTCATGTTGCGCGCTTCTATGTCTCGTTCTAGACTCGGATACGGTTTGAGTCGACTCGCTATCGGCCTATTGTGTCTGTTGCTTTGGGCTGGCGCGGTCAGTCCAGTTTGGGCTTATACCTACAACAATCAAAATTTAGAGAATACAGATTTTGCGGGCCAAGATCTCACCGATTCTAGTTTTACCCAATCCAACTTAAAAAATGCCAACTTTCAAGGCTCCGATCTCCATGGCATTAGTTTGTTTAGCGCCAATTTGGAAGACGCCAACCTAGAGGGAGCCAATTTAACCTTGGCCACCCTCGACTCAGCCCGTCTGATACGGGCCAACTTAGCCCACGCCAATCTGGAAGGTGCGTTTGCCTTTAATGCCCGATTTCAAGGGGCCAACATTGAGGGGGCTGACTTTACCGATGTGGATTTGCGAGATGATATGCGAGCGATTCTCTGCGAGACTGCTAAGGGCATTCATCCGAAAACCGGACGCAACACACGCGACACGTTGAATTGCGATTAAGGGCATCAATGGCTCGGATCTATACCACTCATGAACTTGCGCAGATCTTGAGACAGGAGCAAGCGGCTTGCCTGCGGGGCGATCGCCTGAACCTGACCACCACCCAAACCCGTTTTAATCCGGTGGTCGATCCGTTTGTGAATGTGGAAGGCATTCAGAAATTTAGAGCCTTTTGCGACTTCCGCGATGCCGTCCATGCTTATCAACAAGAGCACCAAGTGTCGGGTCTAACGTGGCGCACGTTTGTCGTCAACGGTCAATCCATTCATTACCCAGAAGTCAACGACAACTTAATCGCCCTCCCTCAGGATTTAGAGATTCTCAAAGCCCACAAAGGGGACGTTCTGGTCTTTTGGCAAACCGTGACCCAGGACATGGATCTCTATCGACAGGTCGGTAAACATTTTCCCCATTGCCCCGTTTCCCAAAACCAGGTTGAGGCTCAAGCCCAAACATCGGAATGGGCCTATCTCCATAAGTTGGAGTATGGCGGCGCGTTAGAAATGACGCTGCAATTGGGGTGGGGCAACCCGCAAGATGCCCTGTTTCAAAAATATTGGCCGTTGTCGGGGTGCTGTTTTATTCATGGGGTGGAACCATCCCAGATGCCTCGGAGTACCTACTTTTAAGCGACTCGTCCTGACCGGAAAACACTTGGATAAGGCGCTGCACCTCTAGGTCGGCTAAGGAATCAATGGCCCAATTGGCGCGCCGCTGCATCATATGAAACGGGTAGGTGTGGGCCACGCCCACAACTGGAATACCGGCGCTGCGTGCTGCTTCCAGACCCGGGAAGCTGTCTTCGATGGCTAAACAATCGGCAGGAACCAAATTCAGATCTGGGTAATGTCCATTAAAGCGGGCGATCGCCTGACGATACCCTTCCGGCGACGGTTTACTCGTCGCAATATCGTCCGCCGTCACAAGGATTTCAAACGCGCTCAGCAAATGAGCCTGATGGAGGACCCATTCGATTTCCGAGCGCAAGGCCCCACTGACTAGGCCAAGTTTGACGTGATGGCTTTGGAAGGTTGCAATCAGCTCAAAGACACCCGGAAAAATGGGCAAGGGGTTATAGGTTGCTAAGCGGTGTCGATAAGCCGTTGCCTTTTGGATGAGCAACTTGGAGAGATAGTCCTGACTGACCGTTCGTCCCCGCAGATGGAACAAGTCTTGCAAACAGGCGCGATCGCTCCGCCCCAAGCAAAACTGTTGGCAATCTTCCACCGAGCACCGAATATTTTCAGCCAGCATCAGATCTTGAATGAGCTGGGCGTGGATGGGTTCGTCATCCAAAATGACCCCATTGAAATCGAAAAGCACGACTTTCAACGGCATTGCTTTCAACCTTACGTCATCCCGCACTGTTGTTCAGTTTAGCGCTCAAGGCGAAGGCTGTGGCGAAGGGGTCGGGGTCGGAGAGGGGGTGGGCGATGGAGTGGGTTGTGCCCCGCTTGCGAGGGGCTTGACGGATTGACTGGTTTTAGGTGGGTTTGCTGGCGATTTGGATTTTTCTGGCGATTTAGGTTTTTCTGGCGGTTTAGGGGGTGGTGGTGGCTGACCGAAAATAACATAAACCTGACCCGCTGCGGTGATCCCATTCGCCGTAGCGAGGGGGGCAGAAAGGGCTAAATCTGGGATGAGATCGCCGTTAAAGTCGCCTTGTCCAGCGACGGTATAACCCAAGGCTTCTGCTGGCAGTCTGCCATAGATTGGAAACCCGGTCTTTCGGTTCAATTGCCCTAGGGAGAGCGTTGGTGACATGATTCGGGTGCTTCGGCCATAGACGACATACCCTTGACCGCCACCATCTAGCAATCGACCTAAGGTAAAGGGTGCTCCAACGAGCAAATCGCTGAGGCGATCGCCATTGATGTCACCCAAGCCAGTCACAGCAAAGCCCGAACGTCCGGTTGTGCCATTGAGGGTCCAGCCGTTTAATCCATTCAGGGTGTTGAGGTCAAACACGGGTGGAAAGCCGCCGCGCTGTCCAAACACCGCATAACTCTGGCCCGAATCTAAACCGTTTGGTTCGGCAAACGGAGCACCGATGAGCAGATCGGCCACCCGATCTCCGTTGAGATCGCCCGCGCCGCTGACACTATGGCCACTCAGTCCACGGGGTGCAAAGCCGTTCAGAATAAATCCGTTGTGGCCATTTAATCGGGCCAGATCGATGCGATCGCCAAACCCGATGCGATTGCCAAACACCACATAGCTGCGACCGGAGCTATAGCCACGTGCATTGGCAAAGGGGGCACCAATCACGACATCCGACACGCCATCGCCATTGATATCGCCAGCAGGGGCTAGGGCAAAGCCAGATTGTTCTCCCGGCAATGCACCTGTAATGGCGAATCCGATCCAATCTTTTAAGGTCTTCCAGTCAAAAACAGCATCGAACTTATTCCGCCGACCTAAAATAACAACGCTTTGGCCCGTCTGGATGCCTTCCGGTGATTGATGAAAGGGTACACCCATAATCAGATCGCCCAACCGATCCCCATTCAGATCGCCTGCCCCACTCACGGCATAGCCCAATTCATCCCCAGCCGCTTGGCCATTCACCACAAATCCGTTGCGACCATCCAGAGTAGACACATCGATTCGCGGCGGAAAACGATAGCGGCCCCATTGGCCAAAGATGACATACGCTTGACCTACATTCTTTTTTTCTTTCTTTTTTTCTTTCTTTTTTTCTTTCTGATCGTCTTTCTGATCGTCTTTCTGATCGTCTTTCTGATCGTCTTTCAGACTGACAAACGGTGCGCCAATGACCAGATCGTCAACGCGATCGCCATTGATATCGCCGATACCACTCACCGAAAACCCGAATTCGTCCCCTGTCGATAACCCCGTAAGGGTGATCCCGTCCGAACGTGTGAGGGTTCTTAAGTTTAACGGGTCTCGCCATCCACCCCGTTTACCGAATAACACATAGACCTTGCCAGTCCTGGGTCCACTGACACCGTTGGCCAGGGGTGCGCCAATGGCGAGGTCGTCTACTCCATCCTTATCTAGATCGCCAACAAAATTTATGGATCTGCCTATTTGTTCGGCGGGGACAAAGCCATTGATCACCAATCCATTTTGACCATTCAAAGCAGTGAGCAAAAATGCTGCAGGAAACATGGTGTAAAAGGGGGGCTATAGATCGGAATATGAATGAATAAGCAAGGGAGAATGGACAATCAATACAGGTAGATAGGAAAATTATAGAAGATAGAAAGGATAACCTGGATTAACCCCATCATGACTATTTTGGCGAACTTTGAGACATTTTGTTATTGAACTTATCGATCAGGGGATGCGCCATGACCTTTGCAGAAAGGTAGCAGATTACTCAGGGGATGTTGCCGGTCCAAGGAGACCTTCAATCGTCTCCATTGAGGCTCACAGACCGTCAGGAAAGGACTTGAAACCAAGTCATCGAGTCGGAGCCCCGGCAAAGAACGCTGGCGGAGTTTCAACGGTAGCCTCCGGTTGTTAAGATCTGTATCCCGACCGACAAACCGGGGTTTTATGGCATGATCGTTAGTGAGTCACAATACTGTTCGTTCTGTCACTACAGGAGTAATGCCATGTCTCTGAGACTAGGGGACACCGTACCCGACTTTACCCAAGAGTCCTCAGAAGGGACAATTAATTTTCACGAGTGGGCTGGCGATCATTGGGTCGTTCTCTTCTCTCATCCGGCTGACTACACCCCTGTCTGCACGACAGAATTGGGTTTGGTCGCCAAGCTGAAGTCGGAATTCGACCAACGCAATGTTAAACCGATCGCCTTGAGCGTAGACGATGCCGAATCTCATAAGGGTTGGATTGGCGACATCAACGAAACCCAAGGCTGTGCCGTCAATTATCCAATCCTGGCCGATGGCGATAAGAAAGTATCCGAACTGTACGGGATGATCCATCCCAATTCCAGTACGGGTAACACATTGACCGTTCGTTCTGTATTTGTGATTGACCCGAACAAGAAACTCCGGTTGTCCATCACCTACCCAGCCAGCACAGGCCGAAACTTCGACGAGTTGCTGCGGGTGATTGATTCTCTGCAACTCACCGACCACTACAGTGTGGCAACCCCTGGCAATTGGACCGATGGCGGCGACTGTGTGGTGGTGCCTTCTATTCCCACGGAGGAAGCGCGTCAGAAGTTTCCCAAAGGCGTGACGGAAATTAAGCCTTATTTGCGCATGACACCTCAGCCGAACAAATAAAACAAGTTGTTTTTTATAACAACACACTCTGCCGCAATAAACTTGCGGCTTTTTTTTGCAATAGGCTGAGCGGATAAATGCTAGGTCTGTTACTTCGTAATTGCGACGGTATTGCTGTCAGCTGTGGTGGACACGTCAACTTGCGCTGTAACCCAAAATTGCATTGGATCTCCCGAACTGGCAAAGGATAGGTCAAAGGGAGCAAATGAGGTGTTTGCTCCCGTGTAGAGGGTAGATTGGTTACCTTGCCATATTCTTTTGAGGGTGTAGGTTGAAGCGCTCCCGCCATTGGACCAATCCCAGGAAAAATTGAGGGTATTGGTATTGGGGCGATTAACTTTTAGGGTGAGTTCTGGCGTTATATTAATCAAGCGAGACGACACGGACGTATTGGATCGCTTGACGGACACATTGCTGACGGCGCTTTGGAAAAACAAATCAGCATGATTGTCCTTCACGCAACTGTAGAATCCGCCTGCCCCAGACAGTAAACCAGAACAGGTCGGAGGCGTAATGGAAACAGGAAGCGCATCCACCATTGGATCGCTAGAGACAGGGCTTTTACAAGGGTTAATGGTGCCATCGCCAGACGGCACTCGACCATACCGCATGAGGATTCTGGGTCCGAGCCATCCTGATGGACTGGGGCGAACATCATACACAACTCGGTCGTAACTGGCAGGTGCAGGCGGGGCTAACCCGGCATTCGGTCCACCTGCTGGACAAGTTGCTGGGATGGGCGTTTGGGTCGGTCTTTCCAGGTAGAGCGAGATGGTTCCTACGGTTCCTAGGCTGGCTAAGCTTAACCCGGAAC
Source organism: Thermosynechococcaceae cyanobacterium (assembly GCA_049694615.1). GTDB lineage: Bacteria > Cyanobacteriota > Cyanobacteriia > Thermosynechococcales > Thermosynechococcaceae > JAAURS01. The sequence continues at coordinate 7,722 of JBAVRC010000501.1, forward strand.
TCGTGACGACATTGGGTAGAGTAACCGTTGCACCGTCGGCAATGACCGTGGCGGTGCGATTGATGTACCGAGCCATGCGGATTTCGCTAGTCATAAAATCTAGCGCTCGGTTAAGTTCGGTTTGGCGGGCGGTGCGGGCTTCGGCAGTTTGGGTCATGTTCATGATGGACAATAAACCAGTCCACCCCACCAAAATCACAACCCCGATTAATGCACTCGCAACGATCAGTTCGACGAGCGTGAGACCGCGATCGCGACCAAACTTGGGCAGAATCATGCTCCGGTATCGTTTCGGGGCCACAAGGCGGGAGATAAGTTGGCGGAAAAAATGATTAAAGATCATTGT
>JBAVRC010000502.1:0-3314 GCA_049694615.1 Thermosynechococcaceae cyanobacterium
AAAGGGGTGTAGCGCTCATGAACGCTACACCCCTTTTGCATCAGTTATCAAGCAATATGTTATGGGCCATCGGGCGCTAGCGGTTTGCTACGAGCAATTAACCCCGACCCGCTTGGCTAGCCAATTCCATAACCGTACCAAACCCCTCTGGGTCCATGACTGCCAATTGAGCCAGCATTTTCCGATTGAGGAGGATATCCGCTTTTTTGAGATTGCCGATCAGTTGGCTATAACTCATGCCATGCTGACGCGCCGCTGCATTGATGCGGGCAATCCACAGCCGCCGGAAATCTCGCTTGCGCTTGCGGCGATCGCGGTACGCACTCCGCAACGCCTTCATCACCTGTTGATTCGCCGTGCGAAACAGGCGAGAGTGAGAGCCTCGGAACCCTTTGGCTATTTTTAGAATTTTCTTGCGGCGCTTGCGAGCAACGTTCCCGCGTTTGACCCGTGTCATGTCTTTGTCCTTGTTTCCAATGTATTAAGCGAGCCGATCTAAGCGTAAGGGAGCATCAAACGAACGTTTTCGGCGTCGCGCTCATCTACAACCGCTTTTTGCGACAACCGAGTTTTACGAGCCGTTGTCTTATGCTCCAGTATGTGATTCTTAAATGCCTTGCGACGCATAAACTTGCCGCTTCCGCTGCGCTTGAATCGCTTTGCAGCGGACCGTCGCGTTTTTAACTTGGGCATGGCGTTTGTAGCTAATGGACACAGCTTTCGATTATATGCTGTGCCTTGCTTGAAATGCAAGGAAATCGCAGCAAATTGTCATGGTACCCAGCACAATGACTTGAGTCTGATGCAACTTCTCGCACCAGGAAGGCAGATCGCATCTCAGCGGGGGGAACGCTAAGGAGACTGACAGGGATTGCAGTTGTGTCTGCCAGACCATCGCGAACCTGAGAATCCAAGCACCATTTGTCCTGATGGTTGTCTGAGAGGCTAATGATGTGCTCAGATACGCCGGAGCAGCCGCTCCAATTCGTCTGTTCAGATACATCGGAACATCTAGGGTAATGCGATATGAACCAAAAAAGAATCTCTGAATTTTCTGAATTTATCAAAACACTGATTCTCCTAAAAAAATAAAAATCTGTACATGAATTAATTAAAAAATAAAAATCTTATTCTAAGGCTATGGTTTAAATCATTAGAGGCTTATTAATTTTTCGATATTTTGTAAATCAAAAAATGATCTTGAAATTCTCTTAAAAAGCCTCGAAAAGGAAGGACTTAAAGGTGGTCAGTGACATTGTTGTGACGAAAAAATTTTGCCAGGACTTAAAGAGTATTCATGCAATGCAAGCCTCTGGTGAATTCGTTGTCCAAATTCTCTCTATTTCGCCACGACAAACATGGCACATTTATTTTCATTTAGGTCGAATTGTTTGGGCAGGAAGTGTCCACCACCGAGTGAGGCGATGGCTGAGGGCTTCAAGGCAAAATAGCCCGCTCTTACTCAATCCAGATTGGTCCCAAGCCCGAGTCGATATTCTGGCTTCCCACCAAGAGAGCAAAGCGGGGTGGGAAATACAACTTCTCGACCGAGCGATTAAAGAAAGCGCCATAAGCCTTGCCCAAGCAAAGGCAATTGTAGATACTTACATCCAAGAAGCAATATTTCACGCCATCCAACAGCCCTCTCTTAAATGTCAGTGGAATCCCAGCAAAGAATTACCGCTGGCCTTCATGTGGCTAGATGTGGATCAAGTTTTACAACAAGCCAATGTGTTGTCAGCACAGTGGAATAGTGTTGTTGCAGAAAAATCGAAAGACTTACCGTTCAGTTTATCTCCAGATATGGTACCGACCATTGATCTGCCCGATATTTTGCAACAAAAAGTCTCTCCCGGAGCATACCAACTGCTCAATAAGCTGCTAAACGGACAACGAACATTTTGGGATTTGGCTTTGTCGATGCAAAAGCCAGTATCGCAAGTCATTGCAACTTTACTCCCTTTCATTCGGGAAGATATTATTAAGGTACAGGATGTACCTGACTTGGTCTTTCCTGATATGCCTACTCCTAAAGTTTCCCTGACAACAACAAGGGAATCGACAGCCTCAGCACCTGCGGATCAAGGGTTAATTGCTTGTATTGACGATAGTCCCGTCATTGGCAAGGAAATCGAAGCCATTTTGCAGCCACTGGGGTACGAGATTTTGAGTATTTTAGATCCCCTACAAAGCATTAGTACCCTCATGCAGAAAAAGCCTAAGTTAATCTTTTTAGATTTACTGATGCCCAATACAAATGGCTATGAACTCTGTGCATTTCTACGGAAAAGTTCAGCATTTCGTGACATTCCCATTGTCATGCTAACAGGCCAGGATGGGGTGATTGATCGACTCAAAGCGAAGATGGTCGGCAGTACAGATTTTCTCAGTAAGCCCCCCGATCCAGAAAAAGTTCAGCAAGTTGTACAGAGACTATTGAGGAATCATACGACCGAGTCGCCTTACATACCGAATCATGAAGCGTTGAGACAGGTACCTACAACATAGAAGATCAAGATTTTTTTGGGCACACTAAGCAGACCAGAGATGATTTCCGACCAACGTCTTGCTCCTGTTCAATGGCGATCTGAGGCTCCCTGTACCTATTCATCTTGTCCCTTAGGAGAATGACCCAAATGGCAACTGTACTACTTGTTGAAGACACCCTGACTGAAGCGGCTATTATTAGTAGCACATTGCGGGAAGCTGGTTTTGAGATTATTCAAGCCACCAGCAGCGAAGAGGCGAAGGTCAAGCTCAGCCAACGCAAGCCCGACTTAATTATCTTAGATGTCGTGTTACCGGGTGAGAGTGGTTTCGAGTTTTGCCGAGACTTGAAGGGACAACCAGACACAAACCCTATTCCTGTAGTGATGTGCTCGACCAAGGATAGCGAAATGGATAAGTTTTGGGGCATGAAACAGGGTGCTGCGGCCTATCTTAGAAAACCTGTGGTCACAGATGAATTGGTGCGCACGGTCAAGCTTTTAATTCAAGGTTAAAGGCGATGATTGCGACTTCTGCACCCCTGCAACAAGAGGCCCTTCAGTTTTTGTGCATTCGAATGCCCACAGGAATCATGGCCCTGTTGCCCACCCAACAGCTTTTGGAAATTGCGAACCTAAGTTTGAACCAAATTATCCCAATACCAGATACATCACCATCCTTGTTAGGGTGTTGTAATTGGCGCGGTGAGGTTCTATGGCTCGCAGATTTGGGACATTTATTAGGGTTTGAACCTCTCTATACCCAAAGCCTACGCAAAGGGCAACTAACCCTCTTTTGTTACTCTCACCAGAGAAAAATCTGAAACC
>JBAVRC010000503.1:0-2400 GCA_049694615.1 Thermosynechococcaceae cyanobacterium
GGCGATTTAGCAACACCCCGATCCATTCTGCTTCACCTCATGGAGGAACATGATCTCAAACAGGCTGACCTGGTGGGGATTATTGGTTCTCGTGGCGTTGTTTCTGAGGTTGTGAACGGCAAGCGAGACATCAGTAAGGCTCAAGCTTCTGCACTCTCTCAGCTTTTTCATGTCGATGTGGGGCTGTTTATTGCGTAGAAGAGAAACCCCAGCGGGTTCGAGATACCGGAATAATTGGCGATCGCCCCTTCACCCCGCCGGGCGATCGCCAATTATTCCGGTTCAGAAAGAAGGGCGATCGCCTTTCTCGTCATCACTTGCACCAAGTTGCCATTATCATCCTGTTCATAGGTACTGAACCGTTTACATTCTGGGTTGCGGCACTGGTAGTACAACCGCTTCTTCCGGGCTGAGCGCTTATGCAGGATTCCCTCATCGCAATAGGGGCATGGCAGCGCTGTCCCCTTTGACGGCGCTCCCACGCGCTGCGGAGATTCTACGAACTGATGACCACAAGCCTTGCACTGGTGCCGCTGCTTGCCCCGCGTATGACCATTCTTGATGGTGTTCGGAGAGCTGCATTCGGGGCATTTCATAGGCTTGGGAGAAACAAAAGTTGCTTTCTATCATTATAGGATGCTAAAGTGTTTCTATCATAATAGAATGGTGATTCGGATGTGGTGCGATTGACAAATCCAGAGACCAACCGACCAGTCAAGCACTCCAATAACAAAACCTAGACGAATAAGCTGGAGAATACGAAGATGACTACTTGGGTAGGCTTTACGGACACATTGAACGCTTTTGTTCGAGGAGAGATCTCTCTCCAAATCACGGATCAATACGCATTCGGGTGCGATCGCCTTCATGTCATTCGGGAGGATGAATTAGTACCAATGGAGATAACGTGGTGTACGGAAAATCGAGAGGTTAGAAGAGAAGCCGTCTCAGTGGATGAAATTCCCGCCACTTTATTGGAGAAATGGAGAGCTTTCGAGAGACATCTAACTTCTGCTGACGCGGATGGACGGATAGATTACCGGATTGGCTCATATCCTGACTATGTAGCAAACCACCCTGAAGCTATATGGGCTGGGCACTGATTACACTGCTCATGAACACCTTGCTAGGATGACTTTATGATTTGCCCTGAATGTTCCGGCAACGGCTTTATTCTGCTCCCAGGTGAGCCTGATCCGTGGGAAACCAGTCAAAACCCATTTGCCAATGTGCGGGAGGTGAACTGCCCGACCTGCGAGGGACAGGGTGAGCTTTCTGATAACCCCGCGACGAATCACTGTCCGGCTTGTGGTGAGCCACTGAAGGATCGGCAAGCTTGGTGCAATGAACATAAGGCCGCTGAGCGCTTGGAGGTTCCTGATGTTGCCTCATTCTTTCCACAAGCTAGGTACCCCGCTGAAGCCGATGTTCTGTGACATGGCTGATGTGCGTTCTGATGCTCGGCTTGTGGCTTTTTACTATATGGGGAGCAAGGCAACATGGAACGATGGGTGCGGCTGTGCCACGTTCTCATTCTTTGATGTCTGGAAACCTCTATCAGACCATCGCGCGATCACGCTCCCGATGGCAATCCATGGCCAAGGCAGGCATTTGGGATCTTTTGATAAGTATGGTTTGCCTCAGATTGCACCTGATAGACACAAGGGGTAATAAACTTTATGCACACCCGTCGTTTACGAACAATTTCTCACTCTGGCATGGCCGCACGGATGGACAAGCTTCGTGCAATCAAAGGTTTAGTCCTTTTAGATGAGAATGAGTGTGAATCGTTCTTCAAACCTTCTGAACGCTTGGGAGATCACGTATCGCCTGATGGTAAAGAGATTTTCGGCTTCTTGACCTGTTACGCTGTTATTCCGCCTTTTTCTGCAGAAATAAGCGCTCTAATTTATACGGGCGATCGCGATTGTGGCTGGCAAATGTTTATCCCTGATTGTGAGGATCAACCCTTTCCTAAAACTATTTTTGGAAATCTAGAATTGGCATATTTGTATTCCATTCCATTCTGGAAATCCCCTTTACACATTACGGTTCTAGGCAGACTTCTCAGTTCAGTGAGTTATCCTTTTAGGCGCTGGAACTCATTGGTCGACGATGCTCAAAGATTCTTCTACGAGATGGTAAGGTGATTTCCGAGAAAGAATTTACCGCCACAGTGAGGAACAACTCCACTACCTCTGAAGCAGCCGTTTGTTTCATTGATCTTTGGCGATCAGAATTGATCTGCTTTGTCCCTTGACTTCGGGCCAAGACAGGGCGAAAAAGCAAAAAAAAATCGAAGAAGAGCTAAGGGCTGAAGCACCTAAGGAGTCTCGAAAAAATAACTTGAACAGTTTAAGCCCTTGTCCTGGGACGGATATGATAATTCCAGTCGCCATG
>JBAVRC010000504.1:0-2854 GCA_049694615.1 Thermosynechococcaceae cyanobacterium
ACTCAAGCATGGTTCAGATCTCTCCGGGCGGTCTTAATAAGGTTGGCTTACCAAAGAATGGGGTAGCCAGACTGTGATGACTATTACACTCTAAGATGTATCGCAGGTTCGTTGCACGGTTGGGTTAGTGCGATCGTGCCGCAAGACTCACCAACCCAAACTCGGTTGTAGTACCTTGGAGAAGTCGGAACAGGCCCTCCCAAGTCAATGACTGAAGCAAAGCAAGAAATAAGGGTAACAGAACAAGGGAAGTTTCTAAAAGACTACTCCCCAGCTTATTTCTTATCTATTGAACTAGAAAATGTACTTTGTTTCAAGACTCGTCAAAAGCTTAATTTATCGAATGAAGATGGATTTCCAGCACAATGGACTGTAATTCTTGGAGACAATGGCGTCGGTAAGACTACTCTGCTTCGTAGCTTGGCACAGATGGATCTGGGGCCTTGGTCTTTTCCTCAAAACCTTTCTAATTCTCATGATTGGAATTGGAATAGGATGGAGGATCTCGGCCTCCAAAATACTGAGATTTCTGCAAAATTTAGATACGGTTTTCCTTTGCAGTGGTTTCCAGAATTTGCTCCTAGCAAATCTGTAGAAAAAGTATTGCAACAAAAAGAATCTATTTTTTCTAGGAGAATCTTAAAAGAATCTTCTGGTCTTTGTACGTATGCATTTGATGAGCCAGACCTGTTTGGTCTCCTAGTATGCTATGGATATGGTGCCAATCGAAAAATGGGTGAGACTTCCTTTTCAGAAGTATTACACTCTGAAAGATGTGCAAGCCTTTTCTCAGATCATACCGTCCTGATTAATGCGGAAGAGTGGTTACTTCAAGCCGATTATGCAGTGGCTCGTTCTGCTCCTGATAATACAGAACAACTCAAACAACGATTTGACATTATCCTAAATACATTAAAGCAACTCTTGCCCGATATTTCCGATATTCAGATTGTACCTGCTGATGACAGCAAACCCCGTCCTGCGGCAGAATTTCTCACACCCTATGGATGGGTGCCTTTGCAAAGCCTTAGTCTAGGCTATAAAACCGTGATCGCCTGGACAGTAGACTTAGCCGCAAGACTGATAGATCGTTATCCCCAAAGTCCAGATCCACTCGCTGAACCTGCCGTAGTTCTCGTAGATGAAATTGATCTGCATCTTCATCCCAAATGGCAGCGCACCATCATGAGCTTCTTGACTGAAAGATTCCCCAACACACAATTTATTGTGACCGCCCACAGCCCCCTAGTGGTTCAAGCTGCTAAAAATGCCAACATAGTACTGTTGCGTCGCGAAGGCGATCATGTTGTCATTGATAACAATCCTGAAGTTATTGATAACTGGCGAGTTGAACAAGTCCTATCCAGTGTCTTTGAATTACCTAGTCCACATGCGCCAGATCTAGCCCCCTTAATGGAACGCAGAAGAACGCTGCTGTCCAAGTCTAAGCTGACAGCGAAAGACGAGCGAGAACTCAAAAAACTTGAAGCCCAAATTGGGACAATTCCCACAGGAGAATCGCCAGAGGATATTCGGGCAATGGATATTATTCGCAAAGCCGCCAAAATTCTAGAAAACCGTTAGTCTCTCTATCATCACCGTGATTCGGATCGAAAAGCCCAAATCCGCACCGAAAAAATTAGCCCAAGAAGGGAAAGCAAAAACCGATTCCCATATCCAGGACTACAACCTAAGCCCACAGGATTATCAATCTGGCAACAAGAAATTTAATTTTGATAGCAATATTTATGGCGATCGCAGTGTTAAAGAAGCTCTGATTTTGGCGCAGCACAAAAAATGCTGTTTTTGCGAACGGTTGATTGGCGATGATGGCGATGTCGAACACTTTAGACCCAAAAGTGCCTATAAGCAAAAAGGCAATAAGTTAGAGCGACCAGGTTATTTCTGGTTAGCCTATGACTGGGACAATCTTTATTTGAGTTGTGGCCCTTGTAACCAAAGACAAAAGAGAAATCTGTTTCCGTTGGTAGACCCTGCAAAACGCGCACAGTTACAGAACAATGACATTGCCTTGGAAGATCCGTTATTTGTTGATCCAGGCAAAGAAGAGCCAAGTCACCATATTGGGTTTAGAGGTGAAACACCCTATCCTATTCCTGATAGCATCAAGGGCAAGACTACCATTTCAAGTCTGAAGTTAGACCGTGATATTTTGAACGATGCTCGGTTGAGACATCTTCAAACACTAAAAACACTGTACCAGTTGACTGAAGTAGCAATCAAACAACCTCAAAATAAAACATTGCAAGATTTGGCTGCTGAGGCCGAGAAGGCGCTACAAGATGCCATTTCCGATCAAGCAGAATTTGCAGCAGCTACCCGTGCCGCGTTGCAGGATCAATTCAAGTATGTACTGGAATAGAGAGCGATCAATCTATCCAAGATTGAGAAAATAGAAATGCGATCGCCCTTTGCACTTTTCCTCCCATCAACCACCAAAAGATTGAAAAAACTTTTATGAAGATTGATTAATCCGATTTTTTTGGAATTTTATCCTCCCTAATTCTCAATTTAGGCCCGATTAATTTCTATGGGAATACAGATTGCTCAACATTGCGATAGCGTTTTCCCCATTGTTTGACGAGATCCGCTGCAACCTGAACCATTCTAGGGTCAAAAGTTGCAATATATTTTGTCATTGCATCAGGCGTCGATAATCCCTGGCATTCTGTTAGGATCTTTACCGGATCCGACTCAGAAGACAAAATCTCTAAAAGAGACGCCTGAAAATCAGCTATTTCATTTTCTAGCATGGGTTTGAACTATTTGTCGAATGCGGGCAAAATCTTGTCTAAATTTGAGCTTTTCATTGTCTGTGTCTAAAGTATTGCCC
>JBAVRC010000505.1:0-2578 GCA_049694615.1 Thermosynechococcaceae cyanobacterium
TTTCCAGATCGATCCAGACACCCCTTTGATCCAGGGCTTGTTGGGCTGCGGCTTGATTAAATGGGGGAGATTGCTTGAGCAACCGATCATTGCGTTCCACCAGGCGAATCCGGCCCCGTTGTCCTAGGCGATCCGCTAATTTGCAGGCCAATTCCACGCCGCTCGGTCCGCCCCCAGCCACGACAATGCGAATTTTTGCTTGATCGGAGGCTTCTAAGGCCGCTAACCGATCCCGCAGGCGATCGGCATCGGCAAGGGTATGAAAAGGTAAGGCATATTCAGCCGCTCCCGGCACTCGGTTAAGGGGCGTCTCGCCGCCAAGGGCCAGAACGAGGCGATCAAACCGGAGGGTTTCGCCAGAGCCTAACGTAATCGATTGATGGTCCAAATCAATGGCATTGACGGTCCCCTGCTTAAATTGGACGGAGGTGTTGGCCAACAATTCGGCAAAGGAGGGGGCAATTTCCCAGGACTCCAGTTCCCCCGTGACCCGTTCGTAGAGCAGGGGGAGAAATAGAAAGTGGCGGTTTTGGTCCACCAATACGATGTCAGGGCGAGCCGCATCTGGCCAAGGAAACTGACTCAAGCGCAAGGCCGTGTGCAAACCACCAAAGCCGCCGCCGAGAATCGCTATGGAGGGGGAAGACTGGGACATGGGGCGAACCAACCAAGAGGTTTATAAAACTTTACCTTTAGGATAACTTGTTATCGGTTTTGGAGGTTTGCCGAAGATCCTTGTGGTAGTTCAGGGCTAAATCATTTGTGTTGCGTTGAACTGAAGTCTTTTTGTTCAAGCTTTAGTCGATGACGGCGAGAGAATACTTACCGTAATCAAAATCCCAACGGTCAAGGCGATCGCCATCCCCAACGCCATTGGATGATGAAACACACTGGAGATTGCAATCGTTACAGTACTCAGCGTTAGCGCAGCACCAAAGCTCCTAGCCACCGTAAGACTGTCAATAAATAGGAATAATGCAGGCATAGTTCATAGGCTGTCAAGAAGCGGGTCGAGGAGAATAGAACTAGCAAACCCTGCGGCGATCGCCGTGCCCAGACAAATGGCCCAAAATACCCAATATTCAGATCCCAAGAAACGCTGCAACGCACTTAATCGAGAAGACAGCGAGTCTAACTTTTGTAAGGTCGCATAGGGTCTTAAGCGGTTTAATTCTTGCTCAACCCAGTCCAGATTAAAGACCGCTGCATAAATTCGGTTATGGACTTGGATTCGTTTCCCTTGTTTCACCACTAATCCTGATAGACGCAATGCCACTTGTGCAGCGCTATCATCGGAAATTACCCCTCCATTTTTCAGGATCTGTCGATACAGTTCCAGTAACTGAACTGGAGATTGTTCGTTTTTGAGGAGGCGATCGCGGATTGTGCGCAGATGCTCCGGTTCATCTTGGGTTTGCCATTGGTCGATGATGTAGGTCTGCACCAATTCTGAAACATTGGGAGTATTTTTGTCGGCGTGCTCGGCGATTAGATAACACACTTTTTGCGTTAAGAAGGGTTGTCCATTGGTCCAAGCGAGGACTTCGGCGATCATTGTCTCAGGATGATGAATGGTTGGCTTTAACCCTTGTGTGAGAGACTCTTGAGCTTCAGCCAACTTAAATCCTGTCAATTCGACAGCTCGGCCAATGTTGAAGGGGGTGCGTTGTTTATCTTGGATTAAATCGGAGGGCGTAGTCGCACCCAACAGGCAAAAGGTGAGCCGTTTGTAGTCTGGATTATCTGATCGTTGGTTATAGCAAGCTCGGATTAAGGCAAAGAAATCATCCTTGAACGGAAGATTCAAGATACTATCGATTTCATCTAGAAAGATTACAATATTGGAGTTCAATTCTTTCAACAAAATATCTTCGATAAAGGTGCTGAGTCGCTGCATCCCAGATAGAACATTTTGCTGCTGCCACCAAGCGCTAAAGCTAATTTTGGAGCTGAGGCTAAAGCCTCGGATTAACTCAGACACAATGCCGCCATACCATTCTAAAGCGGTTGTATGGTTCCCAATTCTAGTCAGATCGATGGAAGCACAGTGAAATCCTTCTTGCTTTAGCTTTTTCATTACCTGAACCCGAAGGCTCGATTTACCCATCTGCCGTGCATTCAGAACGTAGCAAAATTCACCCCGCTTCAAACTCTGATAGAGGTCTAAATCGGCTTGACGCATGACATAGGTGGGATGTCGATAGTCTAAACTCCCTCCGACTTGGAAATAGGTAAGGTCTAACATAGGACTCAATCCGGTGGATTAGGCGAGAGACGATGAGATGGCTGAAAATTTAAGTTGATCTTGGAAGTACTGTCGATAGAGGAGACAGCGGGGAATGACCGCATCTCCTTGTTTATGAATCAGTCCCATACTGTAGAGCTGATAGGTTTGAATCAGCCCTATGCGTAAGGGTTGCGTTGCAGTCGCAACCGTTAGGAATGCTTCAGCTAAACTGGATGAATCGCTCAAATTTTTCCAATGCCTGCGGAGATGATCTTCATAAATTCCGACAGGAGTTGCTGCGTCTTGTAAGAGTTGGTCGAGCGTCACATCCTGACAGGCTAAGTGATATAG
>JBAVRC010000506.1:0-3649 GCA_049694615.1 Thermosynechococcaceae cyanobacterium
TTTACCCTCGGCGGCACGGGCGGCGGCATTGCCTACAACCAAGAAGAATTCGAGGCGATCGCCCAGTCCGGCTTAGACGCCAGCCCCGTCTCCCAAATCCTCATCGAGCAATCCCTCATTGGCTGGAAAGAATACGAACTCGAAGTGATGCGAGATCTCGCCGATAACGTCGTCATCATCTGCTCCATCGAAAACATCGACCCCATGGGCGTCCACACCGGAGATTCCATCACCGTCGCCCCCGCCCAAACCCTCACCGACAAAGAATATCAGCGTCTCCGAGACGCCTCCATCAAAATCATTCGCGAAATCGGCGTGGAAACCGGTGGCTCCAACATCCAGTTTGCCGTGCATCCCGACACCGGAGACTTCATCGTCATCGAAATGAACCCACGGGTCTCCCGCTCCTCCGCCCTAGCCTCCAAAGCCACCGGGTTTCCCATCGCCAAAATGGCGGCCAAATTAGCCGTGGGCTACACCCTCAACGAAATTCCCAACGACATCACCAAAAAAACCCCCGCCAGTTTTGAGCCGACCATCGACTACGTGGTCACCAAAATCCCCCGCTTTGCCTTTGAAAAATTCCCTGGCTCCGAACCCCTCCTCACCACCCAAATGAAATCCGTGGGGGAAGCCATGGCCATTGGTCGTACCTTCCAAGAATCCTTCCAAAAAGCCCTGCGCTCCATGGAAACCGGACGCTTCGGCTGGGGCTGCGATCGCGACGAAACCCTGCCCAGCCTCGACCCCATTCGCGCCAACCTCCGCACCCCCAACCCAGATCGCATCTTTACCCTGCGTCACGCCCTGCAATCCGGCATGACGGTTCAGGACATCTACGACATCACGGGCATCGATCCCTGGTTTTTGCGCGAGATGGAAGACTTACTGGCCACCGAAAACGTCTTAAAACAAACCCCCCTCACCGACCTCAACAAAGACACCCTCTGGCAAATCAAACAACAAGGCTTCAGCGATCGCCAAATTGCCTACGCCACCCACACCACCGAAGACCAAGTGCGCCAGTATCGCAAATCCTTGGGCATCATCCCCGCCTACAAAACCGTGGATACCTGCGCCGCTGAATTTGAAGCACTGACCCCCTACTACTACTCCACCTACGAACCCGAAACCGAAGTCTTGCCCTCAACGCGGCGCAAGGTGATGATTTTAGGCTCCGGTCCCAATCGCATTGGCCAAGGCATCGAGTTCGACTACTGCTGTTGTCACGCCGCCTACGCCCTCAGCGAAGATGGCTTTGAAACCATCATGGTCAACTCCAACCCCGAAACCGTCTCCACCGACTACGACACCAGCGATCGCCTCTACTTTGAACCCCTCACCAAAGAAGATGTCCTCAACATCCTAGAAGCCGAAAACCCAGAAGGCATCATCATTCAATTTGGCGGTCAAACCCCCTTGAAATTAGCCGTGCCCCTGCAAGCCTATTTGAAAGCCCTGCAAACCGAGGGAGACCATCCCAACATTCCCGCCATTTGGGGCACCTCCCCGGACTCCATCGATATCGCCGAAGATCGAGAACGGTTTGAACAAATTTTACGCAAACTCAACATTCTGCAACCCCCCAACGGCATTGCCCGGAGCTACACCGAAGCTGTCGAAGTGGCGCGTCGGGTGCAGTACCCCGTCGTGGTGCGGCCCAGTTATGTCTTGGGCGGACGGGCCATGGAAATCGTCTACTCCGACGCCGAATTGGATCGATACATGACCTATGCGGTCCAGATCGAACCCGACCACCCCATTCTGATCGACAAGTTCCTCGAAAATGCCATTGAGGTGGATGTGGATGCGATCGCCGACCATACCGGGCAAGTCGTCATTGGCGGCGTCATGGAACACATCGAACAAGCGGGCATCCACTCCGGCGACTCCGCCTGTACCTTGCCCACCTTGTCCCTCAGCCCAGCCGTCTTGGACCAAATTCGCCAGTGGACGATTGAACTGGCCAAAGAACTGAACGTCATCGGCCTCATGAATATCCAGTTCGCCGTCCAAAATGAGCAGGTCTACATCCTAGAAGCCAATCCCCGCGCCTCTCGCACCGTGCCTTTTGTCTCCAAAGCCATTGGGTTGCCCTTGGCTAAAATTGCCGCCCGTTTAATGTCCGGTCAAACCCTGGCCGACGTGGGCTTCACCCAAGAACGCATCCCCACCCATATTTCCGTCAAAGAAGCGGTGTTGCCCTTCGAGAAATTCCCCGGCACCGACACCATTCTGGGACCAGAAATGCGCTCCACCGGGGAAGCCATGGGCATCGATCAAGACTTTGGGCGGGCCTTTGCCAAAGCCCAACTGTCGGCCCATCAAAAGCTGCCCCTAGCCGGGACGGTGTTCGTGTCCATGAACGATCGCGATAAACACACCGCCATTCCGGTCGTACAAGATTTAATGGCCTTGGGGTTCAAGGTAGTGGCCACAGTCGGCACCCGCACCGTCCTGGAAGAAGCAGGTCTCGCCGTGGAAATGATTTACAAACTCCACGAAGGCCGTCCCCATATCTTGGACTGGATCAAAAACGGTCAGATTCAACTGATTTTGAACACCCCCTCCGGGGAAGAAGCCCAAGCAGATGGTCGATTAATCCGCCGCTCAGCCCTCACCTATAAGATCCCCATTATCACCACGATCGCCGGAGCCAAAGCCACCGCTGCGGCCATCCAGGCGCTCCAATCCGCCCCGTTGGATGTCAAGGCTATTCAGGACTACCACACCCGCCCGTAAGGACTTGATGGATGCTGTCACGGCGGTGGGGCAAAATTAACCATGAGCGAACTGCTTCCCTTGGATTACCAGACGTATCTGGCTCAACTAAAAGAGCGGATCCGTTCGACACAGGTCAAGGCGGCTCTAGCGGTCAATCGTGAGCTAGTTCTGCTTTACTGGGGCATTGGGCGAGATATTCTGCAACGGCAAGCAGAGCAGGGCTGGGGAACTAAGGTCATTGACCAATTAGCGAGAGACCTCAAGCAAGAGTTTCCAGAGATGTCGGGGTTCTCGACTCGTAATCTCAAGTACATGCGAGCTTTTGCTGAGGCATACCCAGATGAGCTAATTGTGCAACAGCTTGTTGCACAAATTCCCTGGGGGCACAATGTCCGCATTCTTGACCATGTGAAAGCTCCCGATGAACGGCTCTGGTATGCTCAGCAGACCATTGAGAATGGCTGGAGTCGGAATGTATTGGTTCATCAGATTGAGAGCAATCTGTATGCACGTCAAGGGAGGGCAATTACCAATTTCACCTTGGTGCTCCCTCCAACGCAGTCAGATTTGGCGCATCAATTGTTGAAGGATTCCTATGTTTTTGATTTTCTCAGTTTGGGGCAAGCGGCAAAGGAGCGCGACCTAGAGCGAGGACTGCTGCTGCATCTGCAAAGGTTCATGCTGGAGTTAGGCAAGGGCTTTGCTTTTGTGGGGAATCAATATCATCTGGAGGTGGGTGGGCAGGACTTTTATATTGATCTGCTGTTCTATCATCTGAAATTACGCTGCTATGTGGTGATTGACCTCAAAATGGGCAATTTCCAGCCGGAATATGCTGGGAAAATGGGTTTTTATCTGGCGGCGGTAGATGATCTATTACGTCATCCTGAAGACCGGCAAAGTATTGGTTTAATTCTGTGTAAAT
>JBAVRC010000507.1:0-1608 GCA_049694615.1 Thermosynechococcaceae cyanobacterium
TAAAGCTGTCCGGGGTGACATTCAAAATTCCCATGAGGTAGGTCCGCTGTCCCCAGTGGAAGGGGCGATCGCGCAAGACCCAAGGGGTCAGAGCGGTTGGGGAACGTCGTTTCAGTTCATTCATGGGCAAGATGCACCATAACCCGTGCGAAAAAACGGGTTGCACTTAGGGGAACCCACACCTAACGCCTGACAGACGGTGAAGCGGCTGGCGGAACAGGCGTGGGGGTGAATGCTTTGCTGGAGGAATAGTGTGAGGTAATGTAAAGCGGCAGCACCAGGGTTAAAACGGCAATCAAGCCCCCTAATATATTGTAAAAACGGCTGATACTCTCGCCCGGAGGCTCTTCAGGTGTACTATGGGAGTCCATAAAAGGCTCGAAAAAGGATTGGGATAACTAATATAGTGGACTAGCGTTCTTTCTAACCTAACACTTCAAACGTAATAGATACGTTGGTCCGTTGCTGTATCTCCTATAACAACCCATGTCCCAACTTAATCTTGCTGGTAAAAAAGTTCTCGTCACAGGCGGTGCCGGTTTTTTAGGTAAGCAGGTGGTGGATCAACTGATCCGTGCCGGTGCATCGGCTGCGGATATTTCGATTCCGCGCTCCCAGACCTGCGACTTGCGATCGCTGGACCATTGTGTAGCCGCTGTTCAAGGCCAGGATGTGATCGTTCATTTGGCGGCCCATGTGGGCGGTATTGGCTTGAATCGCGAAAAACCTGCCGAACTGTTCTATGACAATCTCATGATGGGCACCCAACTGATCCATGCTGCGTATCAAGCGGGGGTGGAAAAGTTTGTCTGTGTCGGTACGATTTGCGCCTATCCCAAATTCACTCCTGTGCCCTTCAAAGAGGATGATCTCTGGAATGGGTATCCAGAGGAAACCAATGCCCCCTATGGGATTGCCAAGAAAGCGCTCCTAGTGCAACTCCAGTCCTATCGGCAACAGTACGGATTTAATGGCATCTATGTATTGCCGGTCAATTTATACGGACCCGAAGATAATTTTAATCCGGCCAGTTCCCATGTGATCCCGGCTTTGATCCGGAAAGTCTATGAAGCCCAGCAAGCGGGGGTGCGGGAGATTCCGGTCTGGGGCGACGGCAGTCCGACACGGGAGTTTCTCTTTTCTGAGGATGCAGCACGGGGAATTGTGATGGCAACCCAGGCTTACAACGAACCCGATCCAGTCAATTTGGGCACCGGGTACGAAATTTCCATCCGCGATTTGACGCTGTTGATTTGTCGCTTAATGGGGTTTGACGGCGAGATCCTTTGGGAACCCGATCAGCCAAACGGTCAACCGCGCCGCTGTTTGGATACAGAGCGAGCGCTGGAGAAGTTTGGGTTTAAGGCCCAGGTTAGTTTTGAGGAAGGTCTCCGCCGCACGATTGAGTGGTATCGACAACATCCCGGCGAGTAAGCTGCTGGAGCGGTTATCGCAGCAACTGCTTCACGTCATGGGCGAAAAACCGGAGCGTTACAGGTCACTTGTTGGGGTTCTAGGTCCGTAAATAAGGCATCGGCCAGATTGACCTTCCAGGCCGCTAAGGTCTGGAAGGTTTCCCCAGCCGGTTGGACCAAGGCAAAGATGGGT
>JBAVRC010000508.1:0-2457 GCA_049694615.1 Thermosynechococcaceae cyanobacterium
GGCAATAAACTGATACCCCAAGGTGGAAAGCTTGCAGCCGCGCGGGTCGCTGGGGTCGGCAAATAAATTTTCCCCCGTTTGGCGATCGGCCAGGGACATATTGTAGTGCGCCCCGCTACCTGTGCGATCGCCAAAGGGTTTGGGCATAAAGGAGGCAAAGAACCCATGTTTGCGGGCAATTTCTTTCACCATCAACCGGAAAAAGGTGAGGCGATCGGCCATGGTCAGGGCATCGCAATAGGCAAAGTCGGTCTCGAATTGACCATTGCCATCCTCATGATCGAAGGAATACACATCCCAGCCCAGTTGGTTCATGGCTTCGACGATTTCTGTAACCCAGCCGAAATTATCCAGCAGTCCTTGCAGGTCGTAGCAAGGTTTGGCTAGGGTGTCGCGATCGCTTAGGGGCAGGATTTTGCCATCTTCGGTTTCTTTGAGTAAGAAAAACTCGGTTTCAATGCCCAGGTTAAAGGTAAAGCCCATCTGAGCGGCTTCTGCCAAGACGCGCTGGAGGATGCCCCGACAGCAGGCAGCAAAGGGTTCTCCTTTGAGGTAAAGGTCGCTGGCAAACCAAACCAATTCTGGATTCCAAGGCAAAATGGTCGCGGACTTCGGATCGGGGCGGGCGGAGACTTCTTCGTCGCTCACGTCTTGGGGCACGCCGTCGAGGGCTGCGCCGGTGAAGAGTTCTGAGCCTGCCATCATTTGACCGAAATGGCTCAGGGGCACGGCTTTGGCTTTGCCCATTCCATGGATGTCCACAAAGCTCGCCAGGGCATATTTGACGCCCGCTGCTTCGAGGGAGGTTTTCAGGGTTTGCAGGTCGCTGGAAAGGGGTGTTGTCATGGCGGTTAGGACGAAAATTGCCGGGTTGATGGATATTCTACCGGGTGCGATCGCTGCTAAGCCTGGGTGCGATTTCCGACCTACCAAATTTTCGCCATTTGTAAAACCAATCCTGGCAGTTCTGGATCGGTGCTCACGGTTGCTGGGTTTTTGAGGATTTGAGGGGTTTGGTTCGGACGGTAAAGGTGGACGGTTTGGTGTTGCCGATCGATGAGTAATCCCAAAACGGCACCATTGTCGATATATTCTTGCAGTTTGGTCTGTAGGCGACTGAGGGTATCGCTAGGGGACCGGAGTTCAACGACAAAATCTGGACAAATGGGGGCAAAGGAGGCTTGTTGTTCGGGTGCAAGGGTGTTCCAGCGATCGCCTTTAATCCAGGAGGCGTCGGGCGAGCGGGTTGCTCCATTGGGAAGGGTAAAGCCAGCACTGGAGTCGAAGGCGATACCAAGTCCTGTTTGTTCGTTCCAATTCCACAGTTGGGCGGCTAGGCTCAGGTTGCGGTTGCCGGTATCTGCAAAAGCGGGCGGCATGATGATGACTTCCCCAGTGGCGGTGCGTTCGATGCGCAGATCTCGGTTGGCGTTGCAAAAGTCGTAGAATTGCGCGGTGGTCATCTGAACCATTGCGGGAAACTGAACCGTTAGGGGAGCGGGTTCGGTCTGGATGAGGAGTGTTGTCATAGAAATCTCCCTGCTGCCTAACGAGTAAGCAAATCATATCAATTCTAGAGGGGTCGGGGCGATCGCACTGCTATTCTTGCGGATCGGAATGGGACAATTCATGGACGCATCTATCTGTGCGGGCAATACCGGTAGCAATGCGATAATTCCAAATGAATTTACGGGGTTCGTAGTCTCCTTGAGGGTGTCTAAAAAAAGACTCGTCATCGGCAAGCGCGCCCGCTGTTTCGGCAAAAAAGCCTTCAGGCCAACCTAAATTGACACCCAACGAGACATCTAGTGTTTGCATGGAACGCTTGATGGTGACGGTCACCTCATGGCCTTTCAATTCATCGGGGAGCTGAAGCTGCAAGGAGCCATCTGAGGCAACACGAGAATGCAGCGTAATAGCTTCCATGGCAGACCTCTTAGAGCAATTAGGGTTGTATTTATTATTATCCATGCGAACTGCGAAAATCTGAGATCGCAGCCCTAAGGGATTCCCTGGTCCAAGATTCCCTTAAGAATAACAACCAGCGATCGTAATTTTCATTGCCCCTTGGCGATCGCCCCTATTCCGAAGCAGATACTTCAACGAGCGTTATTCGCTCAGATCAACGTTCCAGATTCGTAACGATCTATCCCAACTTCCGCTGGCGATCACAGAACTGATAGGTGAGACTGCAAGGGCATAGATTCCATCCCGATGGCCATCAAGGCGAATCCGAATGTTACCCGTGGCTATATCCCAAATAATGATGGAATTATCATCTGCTGTACTCACCAGAAATTGTTGATTTGGCATAAAGGCTACTTGCCAAACGGCAGCTTTGTGACCCTTCAATATAGAACGCTGTTCTCCAGTTTCAACATCCCAAAGGATTATCGTTTGATCCCAGCTTCCTGTAGCCAGGGTTTGACCATCAGCACTAAATGCTAAGGCATAGAC
>JBAVRC010000509.1:0-8185 GCA_049694615.1 Thermosynechococcaceae cyanobacterium
CTGAACAACGCATCGGGCAGATTGACTGCACCGTCATGACGAAACTGAGGTGGATCAGTGGGTGACCCCATAATACTGATCGGTTAAGCCTGAATCATCATTGCACTTGGCCCCCAAAGTTGGGGGACTTTGAGTTCAGAGTCCCCCAACTTTGGGGGATATAGGGGGCGGGTGCAAGGTCTATCGCTGTTTATCCGAACAGCATTGTTTAACCCCAAAGCGATCAGCTGTAATTTGAAGGGCGATCATTCGGACAGAGTCATTAAGTCTGCTACGGGAGGCATTGGGAGAATCGTTTCCGTCGCTAGGGAAAAACTCGATCAGTTTATTCCGTAACTCCCGATGCGTAAGGAGTTACACTGCATTCACCGATGAGTTAGGTAGACCCCGCCTGGGCAATTTTGACTTGTCTAGCGATCAAAAATAGTGGGAATGTGACGCTGATCGCGATCAAGGCCGATAGTCCGATGTAGATCCACACATAACGAACACCGACCCGTCGCCCTTCCAGCACCATAAACAGACAAGCTGCACCGGCAACCAAAATCAGGTCGTTGGCGAGAGATGCCGCAGCCGCATTGACGTAGGCGGCGCGAATAAAATCAACAAAGGCATTGTTGGGCTGGGTCATGAATGCCAGATTGTTGATCCATGTTGCAGGTAAAGCCACCAATGCCATGAGCGCATAGATAGCGCAAATAATTTTATCCCTGATGCTCAGTTTATCCATGATATTCGCTGCCTTATGAAAGTCGAATCTAATTCAGTCAACTTTTTACTGTCATGCATATCAACATCTATACTTTGTATTTGAAGTGAAATATTTTGCAATTAATACGTTGATACACTTCTCCCAAAATACACCAAGACATACGCCGATAGTGTAAGCAATGAGGTCCTTAAAATTGAACCCTTGCCCTAAAATGAGATGTCCAAGTGTGGTGCTGCGGATAGAGTCTAGCCAGCCAATCTTATATAGTTGGCTAACCTCAACGATATAGGATATAGCCAAAGCATACTCAGCCCGTAGAATTATTTTGATCTTGGGAAAGAAAAAACCTAATCCTAAATAGACCATCAATGCCCATAGGGCATCGCCAGGATATTGCTCTAAAAACGATGGGAAAAGCCATTGGTATCGTCTGGATGCCAAACCGATGAGGATAACCACCAGAGTCGCGATAGCATACCCTAGACGACTAGCGGCTTGATTTGGCTTAGCATTTGACATATTGCAAATCCATATTTCTAATCTCAAAGATTTAGCTCATGCACATAGGGTCTAAACGTCCAATTGATCCGTACGTCCCGACACTTCATCGTCTTTGGAATCCCATGAACCCAACCCTCCTGACAACCGGGCAACATCAATACCAAATCGCCGTGACTCAAAACAAAACCCTGCGATCGCCCTGTTTCTTTACACTTCAACCGAAACTTGCGCGTTGCCCCCAAACTCACCGAAGCGATCGCCGGACGTTGGCCCAGGGTCGGTTCATCGTCAGCATGATAGCCCATACTGTCTTGGCCATTGCGATACAAATTCCCCATCGCCACCTGGTAGGAATATCCCGTCGCCGCTTCTAGGCGATCGCGCAATGCCGCCAAAAAAGGAGGCCAAGATTGAGCGCGCAGTTCCACCACACCGGAATACACATAAACCATATCTGTTGAATCGCCATAAAACGACTCCAGACGCGGCAGCGGAATCACCTTCCCAAACCTTGGAAATTGATGTTGATGCCAGTCCAGCGCTAAACTTTGCAGCATTAGATGGTTGGCTTCAACCGGACTGAGGAAGCAGGGCCAATATTCAACCAGCGGTACATCCAAAGCCTCAATCAATGCCAGTTGTTGCACCATGGAAAAGATAACCCTTGCTATTTCACCCTGTTTTGAGTCGGCACCACTCCAAATATTGCGAAATCTAAAGCCTTTCTGTAATTCTCGCCCAGCCTCAGTCGCTTCTCAGATGCCCTTTCTAAGATAGAGAGGAGTAGTAATGCTCGACACTCCAGGCGGGGTTTCCTGCCCGATACCCTAAGTAAAGGGAGAAAGGGATTATGGCCGACTTCAACAATGCCCCGTTACAACTATCCTACGACTATGCCCTAGACCGGGACTGTACTACCCTCTCAAGGCATGTATTGCAACAACTTCAAAGCTTTGGCCCGGATGCTCAAGACCTCAGCGCCCTCATGAGTCGCATTGCCTTAGCGGCTAAACTCATTGCCCGTCGCCTGAGTCGGGCTGGTCTCGTGGAAGGTGCGCTGGGCTTTACGGGCGACATCAATGTCCAGGGCGAAGCCGTCAAAAAGATGGATCTGTTTGCCAATGAGGTCTTCATTGCGGTTTTCAAGCAGAGCGGCTTGGTCTGTCGCTTGGCCTCAGAAGAAATGGAAAAACCCTATTACATTCCCGAAAACTGTCCCATTGGTCGCTATACCCTGCTCTACGATCCCATTGACGGCTCGTCTAATGTGGATATCAACCTCAACGTCGGTTCCATTTTTTCCATTCGCCAACAGTCCGGCGATGATCCCGAACAAATTGGGGCAGATTTGTTTCAACCGGGCCATCGTCAGTTAGCCTCAGGGTATGTCCTGTATGGTCCCAGTACGGTTTTGGTGTATTCCATCGGGACGGGGGTGCATGTGTTTACCCTCGATCCCAGCTTGGGCGAGTTTATTTTGTCTGCTGAAAACATCCGTATTCCCAGTCATGGTCCCGTCTATAGCGTCAATGAAGGAAACTTCTGGCAATGGGATGAAGCCATCCGCGACTTTACACGGTACGTGCATCGCCATGAGGGCTATACCGCCCGTTACAGTGGGGCATTGGTGGGCGATATTCATCGCATTTTGCTGCAAGGGGGCGTGTTTATTTACCCAGGCACGGTGAAAAACCCAGAAGGTAAACTGAGACTGCTCTACGAATCGGCTCCCTTAGCCTTTTTGATGGAGCAAGCTGGGGGTGCTGCCAGTACGGGTCTGCAGCCCTTGCTGGAGGTGATCCCCGATCATCTGCATCAACGCACCCCCCTAATTATTGGCAGCAAGGATGATGTGGCTCTCGTGGAGTCCTTTATTCAGGAGCGGACCCGGATGGAACAAGACAAACTGTTGTTAAATTCTTAGGCGATCGCATCTATTTGACCTTGGGGGGGATCAAAAATCGGATTACTGTTGCTGCGTGGGAGATAAACCGATGACCGCTACCGTAAATCATTTACTGGAAATTAAAGACTTTGGCCAAAGTATCTGGATGGATAACCTGAGCCGCGACCTGATTCAATCCGGCGCACTCAGGGATTTAATCGAAAACCAGGGCATTCGCGGCATTACCTCCAACCCGGCTATTTTTGAAAAGGCGATCGCCGGAAACGCCATCTACGATGCCGAAATTGAAGCGGGCATTCGTGCCCACAAGTCAGTCCTGGAGATCTACGAATCCCTCACCTTTGACGATATTCGCAACGCCTGCGATATTTTCCGCCCCGTCTACGATCAAACCGAGGGATTGGATGGTTACATCAGCATTGAAGTGCCGCCCACCATCGCCAAGGATACCGACACCACCATTAGTGAGGCACGCCGCTACCACCGGGCCATCGATCGGCCCAACGTGATGATTAAAATCCCCGGAACACCAGAAGGTTTGCCTGCTGTGGAGCAGGTTATCAAAGATGGGATCAGTGTCAATGTAACCTTGCTTTTTTCTGTGAAAAGCTATGTAGAAACCGCTTGGGCCTACATTCGCGGTCTGGAAGCTCGCGTTGCCGAAGGACTCGCCATCGACAACATTTCCTCTGTCGCCAGCTTCTTCCTCAGCCGCATCGATAGCAAAATCGACGATATGCTAGAGTCCCGTCTCGCTGAAGTGGGTGAAGAGAATGCCGACCTGAAGGTACGGTTGCAGGGACTGAAAGGGAAAATTGCGATCGCCAATGCCAAAGTTGCCTACCAGGAATACCTCAAAATTATTCAAAGCGATCGCTGGAAAGCCCTTTCAGCCAAGGGCGCACGGGTGCAACGCCTCCTCTGGGCCAGCACCAGCACCAAAAACCCAGCCTATAGCGATGTCATGTATGTGGACGAGTTGATCGGTCCCGATACCGTCAACACCTTGCCGCCCAACACCATCGAAGCCTGTGCCGACCACTGCGACGTGGAAAATCGGGTGGCGGCAAATCTCGACGTTGCCCAGCAGCAACTGGCCACCTTGAGCGATCCCGATATCTATATCGATCTCGATCAAGTGATGGCCGAACTCCTCGAAGACGGCATTGTCAAATTCGTCCAACCCTTCGAGTCCCTCCTCAAGTCCCTTGAAGACAAAGTTAATCGCTTGGCAACGGTATAAACCCTATGGTGATGTTATTAGAAAACCCCTTACGGGTTGGATTGCAACAAGAACGAATTCCTGAACCGCAGATTGTGGTCATTTTTGGCGCATCGGGAGACTTAACCCAGCGAAAGCTGATCCCGGCCATCTATCACCTCATGCAAGCGCGACGGCTCCCCAGCGAGTTAACCATTGTGGGGGTCGCACGACGGGAATGGACCCACGACTTCTTCCGGGATCATCTGCGCCAAGGCGTGGAAGAGTTTTCTGACGGCATCCAATCGGAAGATGCCTGGAAAAATTTTGCTGAAGGGTTGTTCTATTGCCCTGGGGATATGGACGATCCCGCCTTCTACCAGAAGCTCAATCTATTCTTGAGCGAATTGGACGGTCGGCGGGGCACCTTCGGTAATCGCGTCTTTTATCTGTCGGTGTCGCCCAATTTTTTTGCCGAAGCGATCCAACAATTGGGTGCAGCCGGAATGCTCAAAGACCGGGCTAAAACCCGTTTGGTCATCGAAAAGCCCTTTGGCCGGGATTTACAATCGGCCCAAGCGCTCAACAAGGTGGTGCAAACCATTTGTCGCGAAAATCAGGTTTACCGCATTGACCATTACCTGGGCAAAGAAACCGTCCAAAACCTGTTGGTCTTCCGCTTTGCCAATGCCATCTTTGAACCCCTCTGGAATCGTCAATTTGTCGATCATGTGCAGATCACCGTGGCCGAAACCGTTGGGGTGGAAGATCGGGCCGGATACTACGAAGCCGCTGGCGCACTGCGAGATATGGTGCAAAACCATATTTTGCAACTCCTGTGTCTCACGGCCATGGAACCCCCCAATGCCCTAGACGCCGACAGCATCCGCAATGAAAAGGTGAAGGTGATGCAAGCCCTGCGACTGGCGGATATCCATAATCTGGAATACTCGGCCATTCGCGGTCAATACACCAGCGGTTGGATGAAGGGCAAACCGATCACCGGGTACCGGGAAGAACCCGGGGTGGATCCTAACTCCATCACCCCGACCTATGTGGCCATGAAGTTGCTGATCGACAACTGGCGCTGGCAGGGGGTGCCTTTCTACCTGCGCACCGGAAAACGGTTACCCAAAAAGGTGAGCGAGATTTCCATCCACTTCCGGGAAGTGCCCTTTTTAATCTTTCAATCGGCTGCGCAACAAGTCAGCCCCAATATACTGACCCTGCGGATTCAGCCCAATGAAGGAATTGCACTGCGGTTCGAGGTCAAAATGCCAGGACCAGACCTGCGGACTCGTACCGTCGATATGGACTTTGGCTATGGGGCCTCCTTTGGGGCCACCAGTTCCGAAGCCTATGATCGCCTCCTGTTGGACTGCATGATGGGGGATCAGACCCTCTTCACCCGTGCCGATGAAGTGGAAGCCGCTTGGCGGGTGGTGACCCCAGCCTTGACCGTTTGGGAATCTCCCACCAATCCAGCGGACATGCCCACCTACGAAGCAGGCACCTGGGAACCGGAAGCGGCGGAGCAGTTACTCAACCGTGACGGACGCCGTTGGCGCAGACTTTAAGGGGAAAACCGCTAGACACGCTGCCTTATTTCGTTTGGTTGTTGCCAATTCTGTTGATGTTGCACATTCAAGGAATGAAAACGTCCCATGACACCGACCTCTGCCCCGCTTATCGCTTTACAGTCTCCGACG
The DNA here is from genome assembly GCA_049694615.1 of Thermosynechococcaceae cyanobacterium. Lineage (GTDB taxonomy): Bacteria > Cyanobacteriota > Cyanobacteriia > Thermosynechococcales > Thermosynechococcaceae > JAAURS01. Next base: position 6,030 of record JBAVRC010000509.1, read on the forward strand.
GATGTTTCCCTCGGAGAGGTTGCAGCCGAATTAAATAAAATTTCGACCCTGTATCAAGCTGCTGGAGATGATCCCTCCGTTGCCGGGACAACTCGTGCGGCAACCTTTAGTTTGATTGTCTACGAACCGTCTGAGACCCAACAGCTCTTGGCAGAACTGGGTTACTATACCGGGCCAGTGGATGGCATTGATGGCCCCCGCACCAAAACGGCCATCCAGGTCGCACAAAAACAATTTGGACTATCCGTTAATGGCCATCCCTCGGCAGCGCTCTTGAGCCGACTCCGGGAACAGCTCGCAGAACGGCGATCATACGATGGTCCCACCGATCCATTGGCCCAGTCCTATGCCCTGGATGCAGTGGGGGCAGGGGTAGCAGACGAAGTTGCCCGTCAGAACCCTTGCCGAATTATTGCCCTGTGCCCCATCAGCGAATCGACGGGTGGGGTAACCGCTCAGGTGTCGGCGTACTGTCCCGTACTGCAGCAACAACAAAGCAGCTTGGTCTGTTGCGAATACATCACCCTCAAGGGCACCGATGCCGAATTGGCCACCGTGAGCGGGTTCATTCAATCTTTAGTCATTGGCGAACTCCCCAAATTTCTTTGGTGGAAAGCCATTCCAGACCTGCATCATGAACTCTTTCGCAAACTGTCCGACTTTTGCAATCTCGTTATCGTGGATTCCAGCACCTTTGAAGACGCCGAAACCGCCCTGCTCAATATCCACGATTTACACCAGAAAGGCATCAACGTGGCCGATCTCAACTGGCGGCGGCTGGCAGTCTGGCAAGAATTGACCGCAGAAGCCTTCGACCCACCCTCGCGCCGCGCCGCCCTCAATGATGTGGATCGTTTTGTCCTAGATTATGAAGCCGGCAATTCGGCCCAAGCGTTCTTATTTTTGGGATGGTTGGCGAGTCGCTTGCAATGGCGACCCATTGCCTGTCATCAAGATGGCGGCGACTACAACTTGCGAAATATTCAATTAGTGAACGCCGATCAGCGGCCCATTGAGGCCGAGTTGGCCGCAATTCCCGTTGCGGATCCGGGTCAGGTCCTTGGGGATTTGATTGACTTTAAATTGGCTTCGACCAACCTGGAGGCGGACTGTTGTACGGTCATCTGTTCAGAGACGCGGGGCTGTATGCGCATGGAAGCTGGGGGTGGCGCACAATCTTGTCGAGTCCAGCATGTTTCGCCCCTCGCAGAACAAAGCCCTGAAGCCCTTATGAGTCAACAGTTACAACGATGGGGACGGGATTTATTGTTTGAAGAAAGTCTGGCCGTAGCGGTCCAGGTGCTTCAAGCTAAAGGCTAAGAGGATGTTTGAGAAGCCCCGCTGTCCGCTATGTCCGACCACATTCGGCTAAGCACTCGCCATCGAAGCCTCAATTCCCCGTCTGGAGGACTTTTTTGCCTCCTTAGCCCTCCAATTTAATTGGGAGGCTGAGGGGGCATTTAAGGATCAAAGACGCCTTGACCGAAACACTATGAGTGGGCGGTAGATAGTCCATTGTTTGCGGTCTTTATCTATGCATACAAGCATTCATAGACACCTAGTCGGCACGGATTTTCTTAGCAAAAATTAATTGCACAGACGTTGAAATTTGCGAGAATTATATTAGTCATTAAGAATTACAGCGAAGCGCCATAATTCTATTTCGTCTTTCTAAGTAATCTTGAGACTGTTTCGCAGCTCAGGAGCAGGTTGCTATGCATAAATTTTTAAATCGCTTCACACTTTTAGCGATAGGTGCCCTTTGTTTCGGGATGACAAGCGTTGGCGGTTCAAACCGATCGGTTCAGGCCATTACCTTTGCGAAAATTCTAGATCTCAATGCGCCGATTCCCGGTAGACCCGGAGAGACCTTCGGAACCTATCGACTGGCCAGTACCGACGGGACAACCGTGGTCTTTATCGGGGTGGCCACGTTTGGCACGAACACCTCCGGCATCTATACCATGCCCATTGCCGGCGGTCCGGTTACGAAGATTGCCGATAACTTCACGGCAGCGCCGGGGGGCGGCGGTAATTTTAGCAGCTTCGCTCTCATCCAGGTTGCCCCGTTTGTCAGCAATGGCAAAGTCACATTTTACGGGACGCTCGCGACCGCCGGAGCGGCAGGCATTTACTCGGCTCCGGCAACAGGCGGT
>JBAVRC010000510.1:0-4154 GCA_049694615.1 Thermosynechococcaceae cyanobacterium
AAGTAATAGCTATGGGCCCCAAACCCGCTGATTTGGCCAATAACGACTGGGGCCAAATAAGACTGATGCCGAAACGCTTCGCGACGATAAATATTGCTGAGGTGAACTTCAACTGCCGGAATCTTAACCGCTGCGATCGCATCGCGCAGCGCAACGCTGGTATGGGTATAGGCGGCTGCATTGATGAGTAACCCATGATGGCGATCAAAAGAGCCTTGGATCGCATCGACCAAGGCTCCCTCATGATTGGATTGTAAAATTTCGATCTGAGCGCCCTGCTTGTCTGCCAAAGCCGTCAAGCGTGCATCGATTTCTGGAAGGGTCGCATTGCCATAAATACCAGGCTCACGCAGACCCAACAGGTTTAGGTTAGGGCCGTGCAGGACAAGAATACTGAACAAGGAGAATTCCTCTCAGATAATTGACCCATCAACGACTAACGATAGCTGCGATCCCGAACTGGAATGGGAATCGGCTCAAGTTCCGTCTCTGGCCTTGGCCCTAGCAAAGCGTCAATGACTTTGCTAGCCAGATCTTTGAGGACATCAAGGATTTTTTCTAAGTATTCCATTGAAGAAATGACTCCCTGGGGCGCAGTTTTAACCCTAAAACACCTATCGACACTAGGCTTAATGGGCTTCATATCGCTATACGTTACTTAACCTTAAGCTAACATATCTGGCTGGAACATGGGATTTAGCAGACGTACATATAAAGGATCTCTTAAGATTTCGCCACAGTATTCTTACCCATCTTTATCCTACACCCCTGCGAAGATACCGTCTGAGGAAATCCAAAGCATTGGAGGCACTGACATCCCGAATCCAATCCCGTCCGCGCTGGGCACCGATGCGATCTTCTCGATGGGTGAGTAGCCCCTCAGGCCCTGCGAGTCCAATGTAAACCAGGCCAACGGGCTTTGTTTCGTTGCCGCCACCCGGCCCTGCAATGCCCGTAATGCTGATCCCCCAGTCCGTTCCCATCAAGGTTTTGACCCCAAGGGCCATGGCTTCGGCGACCGCTGCGCTCACAGCACCTTGCACATCTAAGGTTTCCGGTGGAACTTGCAAAAGCTGTAACTTGACGCGGTTGTCGTAGGCAATGATCCCACCCCAAAAAAACGTAGAGCTTCCGGGAATCGCAGTTATTTTGTGGCCTAATCCGCCTCCCGTGCAGGACTCGGCCACTGCAACGGTTTGTCCGCGTGATCGCAATAATCGACCAACGACCGAGGCCAGGGAATCTTCATCTTTGCCGTAATAATCCAGACCACAGAGGGCTTGAATTTGCTCCTCCACAGCAGTGAGCATCGAATCGGCTTCAGATTGAGAGGCTGCCCGCACGGACAGCCGCAGACGTGCCTCGCCGCGTCCGGCATAGGGGGCAACGGTGGGGGTGTCTTGGTCTAGGAAGGGGGCTACTTTTTCGGCAAGGGTGGATTCGGGAATACCCCAAAATCGTAAGTTGCGACTGTAGATTTGGCTTTTGCCCCATCCCAGACTGTGCAAAAAGGGGACGGCGGTTTCCGACCACATGGGATACAGTTCGCGAGGGACACCGGGAAAGGTCAATAAAGTTAAGCCGGGTCGCGGTTGCCAAATCATCCCAGGGGCTGTGCCGGTGGGATTCGGTAAAACTTGAGCGCCTTTGGGCAAACAGGCTTGGCGGCGGTTACTGGGACTGGGGATCAATCCCCGTGCTGTAAATTTAAGCTGGATATCGGCCCAAAGAGCGGGATCTTCGACTAAGGGGGTTTCAAAAAAGTCGGCAAGGGTTGCGGTGGTCAAGTCGTCGGGGGTGGGCCCCAATCCCCCGGTAAAAATGACAAGGCTGGCCCGTTGACAGGCCAGGGCGATCGCCTGTTTGATCCGAATGGGGTTATCCCCTACCACCGTCTGAAAAAAATGCGGGATGCCGAGCTTTGCCAATTCCTGGGCGAGAAATTGGGCGTTGGAATTAAGAATTTCGCCCAGCAACAGTTCGGTTCCGATACAAATGACTTCCGCACTGGCATTCATGGGGATTCTTTATTGCGAATACGCAGGAGAACTTGCCAACCTGAATAGGCTAACAATAAAGAAGCCCCCAGGGCATAGGCTTTGGCCCCAGGCATTCCGGCAAATGCAGTGGCCAAACTACCCACCCAAAAAGCGAGGGCATATAAAAACAAAACAATACTGCGTTGGGAGAGCCCAGCCTGTAAGAGGCGATGGTGCAAGTGACGCTTATCGGCAGCAAAGGGGGATTTCCCCAAACTCAGGCGGGTGAGGACGACGGTAGAGGTATCGACAATGGGGACGGCCAGAATAATAAAGGGCAGCACAACAGCAACTGTGGTGACACTTTTGACCAGCCCAACGATCCCTAACCCGGCTAAGGTAAACCCCATAAAGTAAGCACCGCCATCTCCCATGAAAATTTGGGCCGGATTGAAGTTGTAGCGCAGAAATCCCAGGGCTCCGCCAGCTAAGGCGGCGGCTAAAACAGCAGCAACGGGCTGATTCATAAACAGGCTCACCATCAACATGATGACGGCAGCAATGCCAGCTATGCCAGCAGCCAATCCGTCTAACCCATCCATAAAGTTCATGGCATTGGCCATGCCCACCAACCAAAGCACTGTAATGGGCAAGCTCAGCCAATCCAACTGCACCAAGCCATAGAAGGGGATGGTAAAAAAGTCAATGCTGACGCCAGCCTGCCAAGCCGCCATGGCCACGCCGATTTGCAAAAACAAGCGCAGAAAGGGGGACAGCGTAAAGAGATCGTCGAGAAGTCCGATCAGAAAAAAACAAAGCCCGCCCAAAGTGACCCCAAACAATTCGTAGGCAGAGGCAAGGGGCAACTCGCTGAATCCCCCTGAAATCCATATAATGAGCCAAGCACTGATGTTGCCGATAAAGATAGAAACGCCCCCCAGCCGAACCATCGGTCGTTTGTGAACTTTGCGGGGATCGGGTAAATCCACATAGCCACTTTTAAGACCTATTTTCTTGACCAGAGGTGTGCTCCATAGCACAACCAGCGCAGCGATCAAAAAAGCAACCAGATGATAAGGCATCTGAGCAAAACATCCATTCCAAATTAAAGTTGGCTCATGCAGAGTCTACACTAGACGGCCCAACCTGTCATATCCCGTGAGGGCTGTGGATTGAGACTCAGGCTATGGCATTAGCCTGATTCAGCCAAAAGTCAGGGGAACGCGCTGCATTGTCTCGCGCTAGGACTAGAGAGTCGATTAAGCTATGGATACAGCTTATCCCTATCTAGTCTGTGTTTCGCTGTCAACTGCAAGCTTGAGAGGATCTCCTGTGCAGCCCGCAACTCCACTTCCAATTCTAGATCTGCAAACGCAAGAAACGGGTTTATCTGTGCAGGGCATGAAATGCGCTGGGTGTGTGCAAGCTGTGGAGCAAGCATTGGTCCAAAAGGCCGGAGTGGTATCGGCTTCGGTCAATTTGATCACGGGAAAGGCCGCCATTGTGTATCAGCCCCAGCATATTTCCCCTGATCATCTGGCGATCGCCCTAACCCAACTCGGTTTTCCCGCCCAAGTCGAATCTTCCGTCTCGTCTGATCGCTTGGCGATCGCACCTGAACCAGAATCCCGTCAAGCCGTCTTTGCCCGCATGAGCCAAATTGGACTGGCGGCATTACTGGTCGGACTCTCGGCGATTGGCCATTTGCATCAATTCACAGACCTGCGTATTCCAATCCTCAGTTCTCTCGAATTTCATTGGGGGCTAGCCACCCTAGCCCTCGTCGGTCCAGGATGGCCCATGATCCAGGATGGTTGGCATAGCCTCCGTCGCTCAATAGCCAACATGAATACCCTCGTCAGTCTGGGTGCCCTCACCGCCTACACAGCCAGTTGTGTCGCTCTTGGATTTCCGCAACTGGGCTGGGACTGCTTTTTCGATGCCCCCGTCATGATTGTGGGGTTGGTTTTGTTAGGGCGCACGTTAGAAGAACAAGCGCGGGGTCGGGCCACCGCAGCGCTGAAGACGCTCATCAACCTCCAACCGGCGATCGCCCGTCAAGTCAGTCCCCATGACCCAGCCTTAAGCGAACCCATCTCGATTGAACAGGTGCAACCCGGAATGTTGCTTCAGGTTCTGCCAGGGGATCAATTCCCAGTAGATGGGACCGTGCAC
>JBAVRC010000511.1:0-2878 GCA_049694615.1 Thermosynechococcaceae cyanobacterium
TTATCATCCACATCGAAGCCCAGGCAAGCAGTCGGTCAAACTTTCCGCAACGGATGTTCTTCTATTTTGCACGGCTACACCAAACCTATTTACAACGGATATATCCCATCGTTATCTTCTCTTTCGATGAGCCATATCGGGAAGAACCAAATCAATATTTGGTCGAATTCGACGACTTGAAGGTGCTGGAGTTCAATTTTCATACCATTCAACTCAATCGACTGAACTGGCGCGATTTCCTGAACCAGACCAATCCCGTCGCAGCGGCATTGATGTCCAAAATGAATATTGCCCCAGTTGATCGGCCACGGGTGAAGGTAGAATGTCTACGCCTACTGGCAACCCTGCGGCTAAACCCGGCCAGGTCGCAATTGATTTCGGGGTTTGTGGATACCTATCTGAACCTGAATGGGCAGGAAGAGGCGGTGTTTCAAAACGAGCTTGGTACACTAGAAGTAACGGAACAGGAGAGCATTATGCAGATTGTGACAAGCTGGATGGAGCAGGGAATTGAGCAGGGAATTGAGCAGGGGATTGAACAGGGAGAGCGATCACTGATCCTTCGCCAACTGAAACGCCGTATAGGTGTGGTCTCCTCCACTTTTGAAACCAAACTCATGCAGCTTTCTGTTACACAACTGGAAGCCTTGGGTGAGGCATTACTTGATTTTTCCAGTCCATCTGATTTAGATCATTGGCTACAAACTCATTCCTAGATTTTATGAACGAAAGTTCAAAGTGACCTGTCGCTGTTTTGTATTCGTTGATGCATAGTAGTCACAGGGAGTTGTTTGTCTAATTGCACTTGTTTTAAGGCTTCAACTAAGGATCCTTTACTGTAATCTTGGGCCGCATGAATACCCTTAATTTGTTTCAGATGTTGATAAGTCGGATCTTCTTCTAAAATCTTCAGAATATCTTTGTGAGGCATCTTGGTTGCTAACGCATTGAACGCAACTTTAGTCGTAAAATCTTTTGGGGATCGCTCCACTATACCATTAGAAAACTGGAGCCACTGTGCTGTATTCAGATCCTGAGACATCACGGCAATGGCTTTTTCAGACAGCTTCTGACCCGATTTGAATGCCTCGCCGACAGCCTGAATACGCCCCAGATACGTTTCATCTTTTCCCAGTTTTAGGGCAGTCCTATACCACTCCCGAATTTGATTCAACCCTTGGGTCTGTGCCAATAAATCTTTGTACAGGCTGGTTTGACCTTGTTGGGACCGTTTGCCCGTTTCGGTAAACGCTTTGACTTGCCCATTCACCCAGCCCAAATATTCGTTCGTCTTTCCCAATGAGGCCGCTACCTTGGTCCAAGCCTGTACTTTGTCTATTTCTGTCTCTGGCACCGCTGAAGCTTTAGCCAAGGGTGCGACGATAGGAGATGTACTAGAGATCGTAGGGGTTTCAGCCCTTGGGCCGGATTGGAGGGAACGGGCGATCGCCTCGGCATAACCTTGAGTGAGCAGATTCGCAGAGAACATTTTGCCGAAGTCATGGGATAAGACTCGATGTTCGCTCCCGCGAATTGGGTCCTGGACGGCAGTTTCTGTCAACTTCAGACTGCCATCCGCGCTGACCTGAAATACCATTTCTGAGTCGATGAACGGATCGCCGTTCTGCATCTGGTAATGGGTGAAATGGATCTGTTCATGTTGTCGCTCAATGGACAGGGAAAGGAAGGGTTTATTCTCAATCTGTATCTGAAAATCATCCCCTTGAAGAATGCGCTCTGACAGCCCTCCATCCTGAAGTAATTTGGCTACATTTTTTTCGGCAGATCCCGTTTGACGATCTGGGTCTGCAATGGTCCTGACCTGGGAGGTAAGAAGTTCTGATTCAGCATTAACTGGGGGCGGAGTGGTTAGGGATGGTTGACGATGTTCCAGCTCTGATGTTTGCTCAGTCAGGGGTTCAGCATTAAACAATGCCTCTAGCTGTGCAACCGTTCCTTGTGTTGGCTCTGGGACAAAGGGGACATAATCGCCCTGGGCTGCAAACTGGTTCGATTCAATCGTCTCCAGGGTCGGCAACATCTCGCCCAAGTAGTTCCGCGCCAAGTCCTTGTAGTCGAAGGCCGCTAGGGTCACGCCTTTCTCTTCCATCAACACCTTCAACACCCCATCAATGCGATCTGCGGGAACAACCGCTTCCATGCGATCGCTGACGGAATAAAAATCGCCCCCTACTGCTTCGAGCAAATCCGGGTCTAGGAAATATTTGCCGCCGACACTTGTTGCCGATGGGGTTTGCAGGATGAAGGTTTGGGCTGCATCCCCCGTATATCGCGCAGCCCCTTGGATCTTGATCTTGAGAATGCGATCCAAGTCTTCTGCTATCCCCAAGTTGGAGGTTACGTCGGTCATAAATGCTTTGACCTGGTGCGCTGCTTTGAAGGCGACGGGTTCTTTGCGGAGTTCTTCATGGACATCGAACCCATCCGGCATGATGAGTCCCTGGCGGACATTCCCCTGATTGTCTGTAAAGTTGACGAACTTGCCCCTTGGAAATTTTTCGTAGGCTTTGAGCAGGTTGCCTGTGACAAGCTGCATTTCTGTCCGCCGATCTGTTTGCTTCAGGTCAAAGGATTCATAGGTTCCGGTTCCATCCCACCGTGTCTCTCGTTTACTCACGGCGATCGCGGTATCCTTGGACACGTTGATTTTGGAGAAGGGGACGGTGATTTGTTTGGCGCGGTTATCAGTCAGGAATTGGATGCGCCAATTGGTTGAGGCGGCTGGGCTTCCCTTGACGCTGGGTTTCTCCCACACGCGACCGACCACCCCATAGACCAGATTCCCTTCGGCGGTGCCCCTGACTGACGGACACATCTATTCCAACTCCTTACAGCAAAGGGATTCAGGCAGAGGAGG
>JBAVRC010000512.1:0-1904 GCA_049694615.1 Thermosynechococcaceae cyanobacterium
ACCAATCCAATCAATCAAATGTCGTCATCACAGATAGATTATTCGAAAATAAGTCCACGACACTTTTACTCAATTCAAAGCGAAAAAACCAAATTCAATTGGTTTGCCTTTGAATTGGCTTGTGAAATTGATAGTGCAGTTCCCTATAAGCTAAAAAAATATTTGTCTAAGCATAATTACACAAGAGAATCATTCCTCGACTTTGGCCATTCAGGCTGTGGAAGCGAGTTGATCCAGCAAGACCTCCCAATCATCAGGGGTTAATACGCGAGGTTCAGGTTGATCCCCTGAGTTCGTGAAATACTTTTCGGCCCACAGGACCCGGCTGACCATGGCTAACACGTCCGAAAAGGTTGCCTCGGATTTCCGATACCACGCGGTAACCCGAATCGGCAGCGCCTGGCCCATCGCCACGCAGCGGTGCGCCATCAGACACACCAGGGAAAACAGGCCGAATAAGGCGGGCGTGGTCCGGGTGATCGCCTGGTCCGACCATTGCCGCTGGGTTTCCACCCCCAAATGCCGCCGCGCTTCCTCGAAGGTAACCTCAATATTCCAGCGCCGGACAAAGGCAGCGACGATCATCGCCACCGGTTGGTCCACGTCGGTACTGAAGACCGCCATCGGCTCGGTTTCACCATCGGGATCGACGATCAGCACCCAGCGAATCGCCACCGGTCGCTCGCCAGGGGTGTACCACAAGCTGATGTTGCTGAGCACTCGAACCCGGCGCGTTGTTCCACCATACCAGGGAATGTCCAGGTCTTTCCCATACGCGAGCGCTTCCTTCACCCGCTCTTTCAGTGACGGTAATCGTTTCCCTTTCAACGGTTTGGGACCCCGGCGGTTGGGGGCGTGCCGTGCCGGAAACGCATACAGCGCCGCATCAAGCCGTAAGCGACTGATCAGCGTGACCCCACGCCCTATACAGATATGAGCCAGACGAACACACGCATACGCGCCATCGCCGAGCAACGTCCAGCGCCGCTTGCCGAGCCAGCGGGTAACCACCTTCACGGCTTGCACCGTCCAATCCACCGTCGTCTTATGGCGCCGCTTGGCCTGCTTGTTGGCCCGTTCTGATGGAGCCAGAATCGTTAAAAAGGGCAGTGCCCATGGCCGGGAACTCCACGGCAACCGCACCAACAGCATCAAACTAATCCATTTGAGGCCATAGCACTTGACCACCGTGTCCTTCGTCGATCGCACCGCGTCCCGGTACCGGCCCTTAGCCTTAATCCGGGCTCCTTTGCGCCGTTCGATCGTTTCGTCCACGGCGATCTCGACCGGAACCCATTGCGGGAGAAGCATGACCAGTAACCCCAGTAGAATCTTCGCTCCCTGGAGGCTAGACCACCGCACCCGGCTCAGGACCCGATGGTACTTTTCAAACCGCCGCTCGCCGCCCAGGCCCATCACGCGCAGGATCGACGCCACCGTCCGCGGTCCCCGGCACAGGACCGCCCCCATCCACAGTACCTGCACATGGTGCCACGCCGGTCGCGTAAAAAGGGCGGCGAACGGTGCCCAAACGGCTATCATCATTTCAGGCAGAGACCTCACGGGATACCCTCCTCATGGTTTGGTTACCCGCGTAGGATACTCCTTCGGGGCCTCTGCCGACCTTCCCATCGTGTCAAACCTTCAAAATGGCCAAAGTCGAGTAACTTAACACTGTCTGGAAACATTTTCTTTAGATTAAACAATTCTATTATTGATGTCTTTATTCTTCCTCCTAACTGTCCATTCCACCCCTCCTCACTATCGCGGTATGCAACTATTTCAGAGTTAGGATTGGCAATCAGGATTTCAACACTACTATTTTTTGAGCCAGCAACTCTCTTTATTTCATCATATAACCTTCTGTTCTCTATTAAAAATCCAAGAGTAGTTCCATAAATTTT
>JBAVRC010000513.1:0-2150 GCA_049694615.1 Thermosynechococcaceae cyanobacterium
GGGGTGGCCTGCGTCGCTGTGCATCGCAGTGCCTTTTATGATGGTCACTCTCGCGGCCCAATTACTGATTCAAGTGTTTCCCATTCTCATCGTTCCCTATATCACCGTAGGCGGATTCGCCTTTGGATTTGCGATTTTGCTGTTTTTCTATTTTTTTCCGAACCAATGGGTGCGGACTCCAGGCATTCTTCCTGCGCTGGGCGGCTCTATCGTGTATTTCTTGATGGTCGCACTCGCGGTGGCCTTTCAACAGGCGTTAGTGGTGATTATTGCTAGTTTTTTTGCGGTGTTCTTTTTGCAAAGGCGCTATGACTAACCCCACGATTCATCAAACCCCTCCTCGTCCGGCTCCTCCCGGTCAGGCATGGTCTGGCCTTGAGGGATTAATGTCCCCGGAGATGCTGGGCTTAGTCGGCATCATGGGCGCATTTGCCTTTGCTGCGAGTCAGGGCAGCAAGAAAGGCATCTTGAGCGATGGACGGTTTGCCAACTTTGGCGAAATTTCCAAAGCAAGACGCTTTGGCAAAAAACAAGTCCGAGAAGCCGTGCATAATCAGGCTGCACTATACCTGGGTAGCGACCAAACCCTATTGTTACCCGATGTGCAACGTTCAATGGCCGTCATTGGGTCATCCGGTTCCGGGAAAACCGATAGTGTGATCGATCCGGCGATTGATTCAGCCATTGAGCAAGGCTGGACCAGCCTGATCTACGACGTGAAAGGCACCTTGATGAAACGCCATGCTGCCTATGCTGCGGCGCATGGCTATGACGTGTATGTCTTTGCACCGGGCTTTGCCTATTCCGATTGTCTGAATATCCTGGACTTCATGAGCGATGCCGTAGATGGGGCGATGGCCTCCCAAATCGCACGGGTGCTGAACGCAAACCTCAAACCGATTGGAGCCAGAGAAGACGGCTTCTTTGGTCCTGCCGGAGATGCCCTGCTCAAAGCCATCTTCATGATGGCCAAAGGATCCATTTACCCCGACCTGCTGGGAGCCTGGGAATTGTTATCCCTGCCGGACCTAGCCCAACGCTTTCTGGGAGCCAAGGAACATGGAGCGATCAATTCCTGGATTAGAGCAGCGGCCAATGGCCTGATGTCCGTCGCCAATGCCCCTGAAACCGTTTCCGGGATCGTGGGCAGTGCCGTCAACTCCTTTGGGCGTCTGATCGATACCGCCCTGTTACCCTCCCTCCTGCATTCCACGATCCCGCTAGACCTTCCGGGCAAGCAAATCATTTTCTTCCAAATTGACGAACAGCGAGAAGCCGAAACCGCCCCCTTGGTGGCAATGGCCATGCACATGCTAGTGACCCGGAATCTGAATGCCCAAGTCCCGCGAAAGGTGCCGTTCTTTATTGGATTGGACGAATTCACCTCGATCCGCCTGCCGGAAATTGAGGCATGGATTAACCGATTTCGGGAATACGGGATGGTGCTGATGCTGGGGTATCAGTCCGACTCGCAGCTTAGAATGCGATACTCCTCCGACTATGCCCAAGCCCTGATTGCATCCTGTGGGACCAAGGCCATATTTAGCCCTGGTCCTGGCAATACGGCAGTCTCGGAAGCCTGGTCCAAAGCCTGTGGGGATAAAGAAGTGCTGCATCGGACGAAATCTAGGGGCAAAGGGGGGACCAGTACCACCGAACATTTGACAAAAGTACCCCTGCTGGCCGCATCTGCAATTGAACGACTCAAAGCAGGGGAATGCATCATATTTAATCCGGGCTACGATTATCGTCCCTATCGGCTGCGGGTGAAACGGCGCAAGAAAGATCTGCAAGGGCGTCAGACCTGTATTGCCCTATGGGAAAAGCCAGAAGTCGGCCTAAAACAGAAATTGATTGAGCGATCGCGCCAGCGGATGGAAGACACAGAAGATGCTGAATCGGTGATCGAATATCTCAACGGAGAACTGAATAACCGGGCGGTCTATGCGGATGTCATCTTACCCTCAGTTGCCGAACTAGAAGCGGCTCAAACCCATGCACGATAACACAGGCGAACAAGTCCAACGGGATGGTCAAACCGGGATCATCGCCGGGATTGAAACCTCCATCATTGCCCTATCGGTTGCGGCAGAACTGTATAAATCTCGTCCCCAGACGGTGCAAGTCAAGATCAAACCGCCGACCAATAG
>JBAVRC010000514.1:0-3238 GCA_049694615.1 Thermosynechococcaceae cyanobacterium
CCGCTATACCTTGCTGGGCGACTTGTCCGAGATTCAACTCCCGCCTTGGACCCCGTCCCCGACCCGCCAGTCCAATCTGTGGGAAACCACCTGCTTCGAGTTTTTTTTAGGGGTTCGGTCTGCTGAACCCTACTGGGAATTTAACCTCTCCCCCAGCGGGCACTGGAACGTCTATCGCTTTACGGGATATCGGCAAGGGATGGAAACCGAAACGGCGATCACCACCCTTCCCTTTGACATCCAAACCGAAGCCGATGCGGTTTCCCTGGTGCTCGAACTCGACTTGACCCCGATTCTGGCGAAAACATCAGCCTTGGAAATGGGCATCACCACCGTGGTGCAATCCCAAGATGGCACCCTCAGCCACTGGGCGATCGCCCATCCCGGTCCCAAAGCCGATTTTCATGATCGCAAAGGCTTTGTTCTAGCCTTGTAGATTGTTGGCCACCAGATTGCGAAAAAAGGTTTATGAAGCAATGCAGCCACAACCGTCAGAAATGTCTAAGATCTAAAACATAGCGCGTCATCCATTTTGATGGTGAACAGCGATGTTTAAAATCATCTGTTGCACTTTTTTCCTGTGGATCGCCACAGTGGTTTTTCTGCCCCCGGTGGCTTTAGGCGAGATGACCTTCCGTCCTGCAACCCTAATCGCGCAAGCTCCGAATGATAATAGTCCCGCCGATGCGTCCGATGCTGCGAATGCCCCCAACATCCCACCGCCGCTAGGGGCGGACAAGGAGGGCGATAGCTTCGCACCCGGAGTCCGCCCCAACTCACCTCAGCCAACCCCTTCCGTTAAACCGGATCCCGCCCAAAACCGGGCCAATGTCTCCCGGAATCCCTACGATCTCGAAGCACTCAAAGCCTTTGATGCCGGATCGCATCGCACCGAATAGGCGATCGCCCTTCCGTCGCCGCTCAGATTAACCCGGTGGTACCCAACATTCTTGGGGCGGAATGCAGGCAGGCGGATCGGAGAAGCTTGGTCCGGGTAGCGGTTGAGCCGGGGCTGAACAGGGATCGCAGCCTTTTGTCCCCACCTCGAACTGGGTCATCATATCGTGGTCTTCGTGGACCAGATTGTGGCAGTGCATCATGTATTTGCCCTCATGGGGACCAAAACGACCGATCACCTCCACGGTCTCAAACTCGCCAACATAGAAGGTGTCTTTCATGCCGACTTCATAGGCTTGGATGGGCCTGCCTCGGTTGAGGAGTCGGAAATGACCGAGATGAATATGGACCGGATGCACCCATCCGCCGCCCGGATTGGTCAAGCGCCAAATTTCTGTGGCACAAGGCTCAACCTGCGCTGCGAGGGTATTGACGTTCCAGGTTTGGTTGTTGATGACCCAGCGATTCCCGCTGCGGTCAAACCGAAAGGTCCGAATGGGTCTTTTGACCTCTGCTTGCAGGGTGGGAAGGGGTGTCAGTATGCCCAAGCGCTGGGGTAATGGGGTATTGTCGGGTGGACCGGATTGGACTTGGAAGCACATAATGCGAGTGGTGCGCAAGTCGCCATCTAAATTGATGGCTTGGATAGGATTCACTAAGAACACTTCCTTTCCGGCATAGTTAGAAAAATCAATGATGACTTCATACCGCTCGGCCACGCCCATCCGGAGGGTTTTGGTGGGCACGGGCGCACTGAGCAGCCCCGAATCGCTGGCTACAACAACCAGGTCTATGGGTTCGACCTGGGTGTCGTGTTGCACCTGTGCTCCCAGGTTGAGAATCCGCGATGTCCCTCCATTGAGGATGCGAAATCGATATTTCCGATTGCGGACGGTCATGCGTGGCCAGGGGACGCCGTTCACCAAGACCACATCTCCGTAAAGGCTGCGCTGTCCCAGGTCGTTGAATATGAGTTTGCCGTCTGGGTCCAGGCGTTTATCTTGGATGAGGAGGGGGATGTCGTAGTCGCCTTGGGGGAGGCGATCGCGCTCTTTGGGATCGAAAAAGTCTTCATCGTCATAGTCCACCAGGTACATCCCCGCTAGGCCCATGTAGACATTGCGCGAGGTATGACCAATGGCATGGTCGTGGTACCAGAAGGTAGCAGCTTTGTTGTTGGGGTAGTAGTAGTCTTTGTAGTAGTTGTAGGGAATCAGATCTTCGGCATAGCCATCGTACTGCGGCAAGGAGGCCATGCCGTGCAGGTGAATCGTAGTGTCAATGCTGCGACCATTGGCATCTTGGAGATAGTTTTCAAACCGCACCACAGATGGTTTTCCTTTTTGCTGACGAATCAGCGGTCCCGGCAAAAGGTTGTTATAAGTCCAAACGTCTGTTTTTTGACCTGGAATCAACTCCACATGGGTCTTACGCTGGCTAATCCGGTAACGATCTATCGTGGTATTACCTGGCTCGGGCGACAAAAGCTGGAGTGGGACGAAGGGGCGCTGGAAGCGTTCGATCTGTGGACTAAATCGGGTGGGCTGAAGTGGACCAACTGGATCGTCATGACCGTGGGCAACACATTGACCTGGCGTTGCTGCCAAGGCAGTATTTATACCATTGAAGGGAGAAAATAAGCCGCCAGCACTCAGGAGTCCTAGCCGTAAGGCATCGCGTCGGGTTAACTGCATATCAACCTCCCCATGGTGTCAGTTTCAATTCAGATCGGCCTGCTAAAGATTATCTCTGCTCCGATTGGATAAAACAAACAAAGTTGAGAAAAATAAATAATTGGCACTGTATCAGAATCTCTTTTTTTACCTTCCGCCTTCTCTCAAGTGACAATGAGCTGAATTCAATGACTCAATATTGTAAAAAATAGAAGGCGCTTAAAAACAGAAGGATCATGGATTATTTAATTCACGATCCTAAAGCAAATTATTTTTGAATAGGGCGATCGCCGACAATTGCGCGGACAAGAGCATCAAGGCGATCGCACTGACCCACAAAACACCGATTGGGGCAGGATCGGTCATGGCGAGGTCGGCCCAGGGTCTCATCCTTCGGTTGAACCGCTCAGGGCCGGAGCAACCGCCGTATCAGGTCGAGACTCAACTGTATGGATGGTTAAATGCACCGATTCGGGCGGAGCACTCCACCAACAGAATCCAGCCGGAATGACACCTACAACAATCCCTAGCCCCACTGGAATCCAAAATCGCGAATCGAGTTGAGTCAACGTAATGACTGCGCCAAAGACAAAGTTAGCCAAATAGATCCAAAAGGGCACGGTTAATTGAGCACGGGTTAACCTCAAGGGGACCGAACGCCACAACAG
>JBAVRC010000515.1:0-6464 GCA_049694615.1 Thermosynechococcaceae cyanobacterium
CCCCTAGCGGATACCTATGCTTTTAAGGAAATTCCTACCCCGAATGGTGCTGGCAAGTACTCCATTGCCGTCAGCGGAGATGGCAAACGCCTTTACCTAGGCTCCGTTACAACGAAACCCAATACCGAACCCCCTACTGACGATCTCCAAGTGGTGGAGCTTGATGCAACGGGGACACCTCAGATCGAAACCTTGCAGACCTTCTCTAGCAACGTCTTTGAACCAGGGAAGACAACAGCAGATTACCTGCGATTTATTTATACCCCCAAGGCGTTATACCGCATTCCCACCGCACTGCCCAATGGCTTACCCCAGGCTGCTTGGCCTTTGCTCGTCTGGCCCCTTGACCCCACCACAGGGCTACCCGTAGGCAATGGATTTCAAACCGTTGAGACACTTCAGCAAAGCGCACTGGTGGTCGATCCGACCCGTCAAACGGCGTGGATTGCTCAGGATGGCAGTGCTCAAGATGCCTTCTCTGGGGCACTAATCAGCGATCGCACGGTTCTCTTGCCTGTTCCCTTGGATGGGCGTGGATTTCCACTCGTGGATCGAATCCCAAAAGTATTACCGGAGTTTCTCCAGGAAGGTGTGTTAGCCGCGATCGCCACCACCACTGGGATGCCTGTCTTTCTCACCCAAGCGATTCCCCAAACCGTCAACTACCACAAAAACTACCATGTGCGGCTGACGCTCCTGGAAGCGGAAGCCATCACCCCGCCTACCCCCAGTGCGTTTAAGTGCACCTTCACAACCTATAGTGCAACCCCCCCTGCGTTTAATGTGACAACCAGTCCCCTAGCGCTGAACCAGCCCTCCCCTTGGCAAAACCTTGATGCACTCCTGCGCGATCGTCTCGATCAAGTGCTGTTGACGGTGACGGCGGTGAGCGGCCCACTCAAACACTTAAAACTCCAAATCGAAGTGGCCTTGGGTCATCCAGATACTTCTCCCCAGGTCAAAACCTTGATCGAGACGGTTGTTGGCAACCAGGCCCAGTTTCTACTACCAGGTTATCGCTTCCACCCTGAGGGCGATCGCCAGTTAGCCATTGAACGCTTAAGTCAACATGCCAATCAATATTTGCAAACGGCTCAGGCTGTTGCCCTGAGGCCAGAAGAGCGTCCGCAACACTTTATTGTGAGCTGTACCAGTTGTATTGGGGGGCAAGGGCACCTAGGCCAGTTGCAAAGCCAGGTAGAAGCGATCAAAGCCCTTGGCTTTAATACATCGATGATGCTTGCCTGGGGCAATCTTACCCCCGAGACCATCAATGGTGTTCTCGATGCCGATCCCGAGCATCCCTTTCATCGAGCTTTAGGGGTGTATAACCCGTTGAACAATGTCCCATTATTCATTAAGTCTTTGCTCACCTACTTCGCATTCTGCTACGACGGTAGTCTCCGCTATAAAGACACCACGATTACGGCAGATACCTTTAACCTTTGGGCGGAGGCACTGGCCAATGACTTTCTGAAAAAAAATAATATTGCGCTTGAGACCGTCGCCAGTATTGCAATCTCGGATGAACCGGGCTGGGTTTATCCACTCATGTTGGGCCTATTGAGCCAGAATCCCAACTTAGAGGACTTTAATCCGCCCGATACGCCTCCCTTCCAGTGGGTTGATCAAGGCCCGCAACCCAATCAAGGCTTCCTCCAACAGTTTCGGGACTACTTAGCCCAACAGGGACTGACCCCATCTGATTTAGGTCAATCCGACTGGAGCCAAGTGTATGCCCTAGGAGCACAGACCGCCACAACCACAGATGCTGAGGGAATTCCCACCGCAGAGATTACCCTACGGCGGTTGTTTTACTGGACGATGCGTTTCTTCGCAGAGTCCGCCTCCAAGGGGCATGCTATGGCCCAAGCAGCCCTCCAGAAGGTGTTTGGTTCTCAATTGCAAGTGTTTGCGAATTGGAATAATTGGGTGAATAACTGGTACATTCCGGCTCCCAATCAAAAGGTTTTTAACTATGCCGACCACGGACCGGATACGGCTGGAGCGGGCTTTGACTGGTTTACCTCCGGTCGCCTGAATGCCCACACCCTCTGGACCGAAGATGAATTCCCCGATGGGTATGCCCAAACCTGGTCCTTTTACGGCGATGTGTTGCAGTCTGCGGCAAGTCATGGCGATCGCATCTTTGGCGGCTATGTGAGAGCTTATGGCAACCGCATTGGTGCCCATGCCGCTGGTGCGAGCTACAAAATGTTGTCCCTGATTGGCCATGGGGCTAAGTCACTGAATGTTTACAGCTTTGGGTCCGCCTTTCTCTTTGGAAATTGTTGGTCTGAGCAATTTGGGAGCTATGGGCCAATTGCAAAAGCCCTAAGGCTCATTGGTCGCAGTGAACGACTCCTCTTTCCAGGGCAACCCGTGCCGGGACAGGTTGCTATTTTCCTGCCGAATGCAAGCCGACTTTGGGACAAACAGATCTATGCCCCTTACTATCTCAAGGAGATTCAGTACTTACACACGGCACTGATCCATGCTGGCTATCGGGTGGAGTTTGTCGATGATCTCGATCTAGCCCAAGGGATACTCCAAAATCGAACGTTCACCACGCTTTATCTCACCGGACCTAATGTCTCAACCGTTGCTCAGCAGCAGATAAAAACCTGGGTTGAAGCAGGCGGGACGTTGGTGGTCACACCGGGGGGTGGCGTAGCCGATGAATTCAACAGCCCTTCTACCCAACTGGACGAAGTATTAGGTCTGGTGCCCGGTTCGCGCAAGGCAGTACGCGCGAGTGCAGAGGGCTCCCTCTACCGCCCTCCAACTTACCAATTGCACATGAGCGATCCCAGTCTTCTGGCTTTTTTGGGAAGTAGCACGCCCGTCGATCTACCGTTACGGGATCTCTATCAACTACAGCTTCAACCGGATCAAACCCTGATAACGGTTGCGGGACCTGCTTTTACCCCCCTACAACCTCAAGGCGCATCCATTGCAGCCTCTCTTGTGCCCCTGTCCAATGACCCAGACACATCGCAACCGGGCATGACGCTCAACCCCTACGGACAAGGGAATGCGATCGCCTATAGTTTCTTCCCTGGCTGGCAATACTGGAATACCCCAATTCATCCGGCCAATCTGGTTTCAGGTCCGTTGTATACCGATCGCTTGCCCCGCCAATGGGGAAGCATCGAGCGCCAACTGACCGTCCTACCTGCCCTGGTCGCGAATACGCCTAAGTCGGTGGTTGCGAGCCATGAGGTGGTGGAGGTTTGTCGGCTGCAATCCGACCAAGGCATTGCCCTCGTGATTCTGAACTGGACCGATGAACCGATTCAGACCTTAACACTCATCGTTCCAGATGTGGAAGGGCACACAAAAGTAACCTCAGGGCAAGGGAGTAACCTTTCAAGTCAATTAGTAGAACCCAATACCCTCAGGATCCAACTCCCCATCCAGGCAGTCGATGTGGTGCTGATCGAGTAATTGATTTTCGTCTGTGTCCCCTGACTGCATCCAGCGTTTCGATCCCTATCCAAACCTTTGAGGCGAAGCATATGACATCCAGTCCTTCTGAATTCGTCGCGGCTATCGTACCGCCATCGGGCTTTCTGAATAAGTTCCGGCTAGTGCGGGCAGCCGATCAACTCGATGTTCAAATAGAACTACTCAACTTAGTCCCGGAGTTGACGGGAGAAACCTTCGTTCTCCGTCAAAATGTTGCTGGACAGCCGAGTGGCATTATCCTCACCCTCCCTCCTCAGCATCTTCTGGAATATATATCCGGGAAGCCATCGCGGCGCATTGTTGCCGATCCCACACAGTTGGTGTTCCTTGTCCAGCCGGGACAAGATGCCATTCCATTTTCGACGGAAGGCATTCTCGCAGCACTACCGTCCCTCGTTCCCAATGGTCACTATCTGGGAGTACCAGTTCCTGGACAGCAACTTAGTCCTGAAAGAACACTCGCATCTTTGCCAGAGTTTCAATCAGCCTATGCATTAGTGCACGCAGCAATGGCTCAATTCATTCCGGATGCAAGGGCCGAAGCTCGCTCACCCCTCCAGACGGATGCCTATCTTGAGGATCTGGTGCAGCGGGGAACTGCCCAACTCACATCCCCGCAGACTGAACCACCCTCAGTGCAACGCTTTGGGCCACCACTCTCAGTGCAGCGCTTTGAGCCATCACTTCCCTTGAGCGAATTACGCCTCTCGTCACGCTTGGTTCTGGGTCTATGGGTGGGATCTGAATCACCTGTATTGCGCTTTCATCATGCGGCTCTTCCTAAAACCCAGGATGGACGAACGGAGCTATGGCATAGTGTTCTAGCCTCCCTGGGCAGCAATGGGGTGATGTCGTACCCAAACCATAACTTGGCTGTTCTTCGCTCCGAGGAACCTTTGGGGACGATCACTGGCTGGCAAACGGATGTGAATCTCACAAAGATCCACGCCTTGAGCATCGATCAGGCTCGACAAATTGCGGCCCAAGCCCCAGCAGGTTTGACCGGAATGCTGACCGCGAAACGGGTGCACCTCACCCCCCATGGGGCCACGATGGAAGTTCGTGGCGACTGGCCGAGTTCCACCACGGTAAAATCCTGGCGGCATCGCACGGCGATCGGTCGCGACCAGTATGATCGCATTGTCGAGGAGGGACGACTCTATCCCTTCGGCCATAAAGCTCGGAAAATAACCACTACCGAACGCAAGATCCAGTACCCAACTAACGGTTCACCCGCAAAACTGATGAGTCGTACCGTGGTGGAAGTCCTTGAGCCAGTGCGAGTGTTTAATGCTGGCGACGCAATTGATCGCCAGTTCCCATTCGTGACAATTGAACTGCTGAGTCTTGAACCGCCAGTAGGGGACTTTCAACCCCTCCTTAAATCTGACGGGACTCCCATTCACAGTGACACCGGTATTGTTAACGTTGGATCCGATGGACTCGCTCGCCCTTTCCGCTACCGCTGTCTGGCCCTGGATCGGGCAGGTCGTCCCGTCACCTTCGATGTCCCCCTCGTCTTTGTCGCTAATACATTCCCATCCACCCAGTTCTCAACGCTTGCGACCACCTACCAAGCCCGACTCGACTTGTCCCAAATCCAACTGGGCGGACAAACCGTAACTGTTGCCGACCCAGGTTCCCCTGGACTGGCAGCAACTGCAACGCCACCGGATGCCACTGACATCATTGCCAGCCTTGCCAACTTACAGGTGAAAGGAATTGGAGCAGATTTCCGTCCCGTGGTGAGCGAATTTACGGCTCGCGTTCCTGGTATTGAGCGCTTCACCGCCGTGCAGGAACAACTCAAGGTTGCCTACGAAGAGAGTACCTACCTTCTCAATGGGTTCGGGTCTGGCAATCCGGGCGAAGTTTTGCTCAAACTGATTGGTCCTCAGCCCGTTTTGGGGTTAGCGAACAAAGCTGTGAACGGCGGATTGCTATCGGGCGTTTCATTTCCCGCCACCGGATTGTCCCGTCGACTGGGGCCAGTTGGTGGCGTTCTCTCCGATGTTGCCAAAGACGTTTTCAATCCTAGCCAATGGTTGGGGGGACTGCTGGATGAGTTAAAGCTGCTAGGTGTTGTGCCCCTGAAAGCCTTAATGAAAGACGTTGCCACCCTAGCTGAGGCCCCCATCATTGCTCAGAGTGTCATCGACGGGCTGCGCCAACAGAAGATGCGTTGGTCTACGCCCCTCTTCCCTGCTGAAAAATTTCCCCCTGGCCAACCCCAAGAATTCAAAGTGCCAGACGGGTTTGCTCGCCTCCGTCCCACTCATCCCGGAGCTACCGTGTCGAGTGAGGAAGCTGCCGTGCTGAATGTGGAGGCCGTGGTCATGCATGCGGAAGATGGAACCATGACGGCCACCACCACTTGTACCATTCAACAGGTGACCCTTGGCATTGGGCTAGGACCGCTCGATCTGGTCCAAGTTCCCTTTAAGAAAATTGCTTTCGTGAGTGTCAACGGATGCAAGCCCGACCTCGATGTAGTAATGGGTGACATTACCTTCCACGGTATCCTCGCCTTCTTGGGTGTGCTCACACGTTTAATCGACAAAAGCGGCTTCCATGATCCGCCCGCACTCGATATAACGGCTGATGGTATCCGATCCAGCTTTAGTACGCCCATTCCCGACGTGGCGGTTGGCATGTTCAGCCTAGCCAATATTACCTTTGGCGCAGCGCTCGATATCCCCTTCAAAGAGGGTGCGCCCGAACTCTTTTTGAACTTTGCGACCTTTGAAAACCCATTCCAACTCGCCGTTTCGGCCTTGGGCGGGGGCGGCTTTCTCTGCATCACACTCTCCGCCGCATCCGGTCTAAAGCGGCTTGAGGGTGCCCTTGAGTTTGGTGCATCCCTCAGCATCAATCTGGTGGTCGCCAAGGGAGCGGTGTCGGCCATGGGTGGGATCTACTTCCGCATCGAAGCAGGCGAAGCACTGCTGACGGGCTATCTGCGCATTGCCGGCATCCTCAGCGTGTTGGGTCTCATC
>JBAVRC010000516.1:0-5655 GCA_049694615.1 Thermosynechococcaceae cyanobacterium
CCTTAGATACCTTACTGCTGGACTTAAACCGCATCATCATTTCCAGCAATGCTCAACTCCAAAAATTTACCCCAGATTACGGTCTATCCGGGACAGTAACCGACAGCTCCGTGGGGGCAGAGTTGAACAATAAAATCAAGCGACAGGTGACTGACGTCGCTTTCCAGGGCACCTTTACCCAGACCCTTGAAATTATGCGCGCCATTGACCGATTGCAAACCGTGCTGGTCCTGCGCAATTTCAAAATGGAATTGCAAGGCGATAATTCACCGCAGTCCACCGCTCCCAAAAACATTGTCACATGCAGTTTTAAACTTTACGCCTATGTGCCGCTCACAGAGGAAGAATTAGCCATTCTCCAGAAACAACAGGCTGCTGCGAATCAGAGCAATTCGGCAGACAACGCGCCGCCCGCTCAATAATCAACATCGGGATGTCAACCAGACCGCTTCCGAATTTTCCACAACAGTTCTTTTACATGCGTATTGAAAACTACAGGAGTCAAGGGTGAACTGGGATCTTAGACGCTACGGACTTGCAATCGGCTGTACCGCTGTGATGATGGCTGCCGTCCATCAGCCTGCCCGAGCAGCACAAACAGAAATTACCGGGGTTCAATTGACCCCCACAGGCAAAGGGTTTGAACTCATTCTCAAAATTCAGGGCAACAGTCGCCCACCCGTGTTTACCGTCAATCGCGGCAACGCATCGGTTGCCGACATCAGCAATGCACAGTTGCGCCTACCTAGCGGCTCATCCTTTAGCCAACCATCGCCAGCTCCGGGCATCAACGGCATTGAAATGCGTCAGTTGGATGCCAGCACGGTTCGGATTACGGTTCAAGGGAGCCAAGCCGCTCCCGTCAGCGACACCATTCGTCGCGATGATCGCCAAGGACTCTTGGTTCTCCGCTTTAATGCAGCATTATCCCTAGACGGCAGTGGTGGGGCCGCCAACAACACCCCTAGCCAAGGTCCAGGCCCTAACCCAGTACCGCCCTTTGTCTCTCGACCAGTGGCTCCCCCCGTTGGCGATATGGTAGCCGGGTCTTTGAATGTCGATCCAGATGCCGTGGATCTCAATAGTGCTCAAGTGATTCCAAAGTTGCTGTTGCGCAATGCACCCGTGCGCGAAGTCTTGACCCTCCTGGGTCGGGCCGCAAATGTGAACGTAGCCTTTGCCGATGCCGAAGCAGCCAGCGATCCAAACAGTCCAACAGCTGGGGGTTCTGGATCCACCATTTCCTTGGATATTGAAAATGAGTCGGTTCAGGACGTCTTTAACTACGTCTTGCGGTTGTCGGGGTTACAGGCCAACAAGGTGGGTAATACGGTCTTTGTCGGCAAGGAACTTCCCGGCGATGCCCAAAATCGGATTGTCCGCACCCTCCGCTTGAATCAATTGCGGGCAACCGGAAAAGTTACGTTCAATAATGCGTTGGTGAATACTTCGCAAGTCGGGGGGTCCATCAGTGGTGCATCCGCCAGTATTACATCCAGTGGAGATGACGCTTCCGCTTCGATTTCCGGAGGAACGAGCGGATCAGCTTCGGCTTCCGCTCTAAGTCGGTTGTCAAAATATTCTGAGACCTTTAAGGAAAGAGGTGCAAAGGAAATTCTAGAGTCCTATGGGGCTAACGATGGCAAGACCAGCACCGGGCAAGATCAAGATCCACCCGTTTCCGACTTACTGAAAGGGCTTCAGGTCGTGGCGGATGCCCGCATTAACTCCGTTACGTTGATTGGCACACCGCGCAAAGTCGAAATTGCGACCAATATCCTACAGCAACTCGATTTACGAAAGCGCCAAGCCGCCATCAATGTCAAAATTGTGGACGTTAACCTGTCTAAAGCCAAAAACTCGAATGCTGATTTACAGTACCGAGTTAATGATTCCTTAGGGTTTGGATTCAGACCCACGGGTGAAGGAACCTCTGGCTTCGGTATTATCTTGGGTGGCGCAAACGCTGCGAAGGATCTTTTTACAGGCGGGTTATCAAAACTCACGAATACTGTTTTGGGATCTCTGCTAATTTCGATCCAAAATGATGATGCCAAAATCCTAACCAACCCAACGTTAATTATTCAGGAAGGTAGCTCTGCTCAAGTCAACCTCACTCAGGAAATTTTCTCTGGTTTACAACAGACAACGACGACGACGGCCTCAGACTCAGGCGGTTCAACAACTTCTACCGCTCTGACCCCTATCATTCGTCAGGCTGGGGTTATCTTTAACGTAAGTGTTGATCGAATTGACGATAATGGCTTCCTAACATTTAGCGTTTCGCCTGAAGTTAGTGCCCCTAGTGGTCAGTTTAATTTCACCTTTCCTGGATCTTCTGCTGTTAAAGGCACGTTGCTGAATCAGCGACGGTTAGAAACAGGCAAAATTCGCCTGAGAGACGGCCAAACGTTAGTTTTGACTGGAATTATTCAAGATACTGATAAGACTACTGTGAGCAAAGTGCCAATCTTGGGTGATATTCCTATTTTGGGACAGCTTTTCCGACAAGAGTCAGGTGAAAAATCACGGCGGGAGTTGGTAGTGCTTGTCACTCCGCGGGTTATGGATGATTCCCAGGACAATGCAGCTGGGTATCAATATGCACCTAGTCCATCGGCCCAAGGCTTGTTAAACAAATAGACTTGTCCTGAATTTTGGAAAAGAAGCCTTATGCTGCAAGCATCGCAGCGTAAGGCTTCCTCATTTTTCCTTTTCTAAGCTGAACTATCTATTGAAAACTACTTCAGGACGTTACCCTATTTTGCCTTCGCAGGCTTATTCTTACTATCGACGTATGTAATTTCGCCTGAACAGTTGTTGACAATATAGCTTGATGGGAGCTTGTCCGTATACGATCCTGTCACATAACCGGAACAGCTTGTCCCGACATGGGGTTGGATTTGAGCAAAAGAGGCGAAGGCCGCAGCGATGACACCTACGGCCCCAACACCTGCAATCATCGCAAAACTTTTAGTCGTCAACATTTGAAAACCTCTCTTGAAAGACCTTTGGACCGGATTTCGCAAATTAACGCCCTCAACCACCACCATTGGATGCCAGATTGTGGCCTAAAAAGGGTTGGGAAGCGTCGGGGTTGGTACCCATGCTCACCGCTTTAAAATTTTAGAGTAAAACTCTGTCGGCATTTCCATTTCCCTTCACAATATGGGATTCCGCTCCCATCGCAGCATGGGGAAATGTGACGCAACGATCAAGCCGTCGTTTTGGCGTAATGGCGATCCAGTTTGAGCAAGGTGTGCAGCAGCACATTGGCCCCTTGGATGCAATGTTCTGGCAATGTATATTCCGTTTCGGCGTGACTGATGCCCGACTGACTGGGGACAAAGATCATTCCCATGTCGGTCAATTGAGCCAATTCCTGGGCATCATGGCTAGCCCGACTGGGGAGATGGAGGTAGCTCAACCCCAACTCCTCACAGGTTTGCACAATGATGTGCTGAATGTGGGGCTGGGCGATCGCCGGGTCGTTATCCAAACAAGGTAATAGCTGAATGGTGGTCTGGGTCTGGGTTGCAATCATCGCCAATTCGGTTTGCAACTGTTCCACCAACTGATCGATTCGCGGCTTCGATAAATCGCGAATATCCAGACTCATATCCACCCAGCCCGGAATCACATTCACCGCATTGGGTTTAAGATTCATCTGCCCGACGGTTGCCACCTGCTGACCGGGCAAATGGGCCAATCGATTCACCGCTAACACCACTTGGGCCGCAGCCACTAAAGCGTCTTGGCGCATCGTCATGGGCGTTGTCCCCGCATGGCTAGAACGGCCCTGAATAGTGATTTGATACCGTCTTTGCCCCACAATGCCCTCAACCACGCCAATTTGTCGCTGGGCTGCTTCCAGCACAGGTCCCTGTTCCACATGTAATTCCACAAAGGCGAGGAGGGGATGCTTTCGGCGATCTGCCTGGGCAAGCTGCGTCCAGTTACCGCCAATTTGAGCCAGACAATCTTGGATATTGCGATCTTCCAGAGCAGCCCATTGGATCGGGTCTTGGATTAAACTGCCGGACATGGCTTTACTGCCCACCATGCTCCCTTCCTCATCCGTGAAAACCATCACTTCCACGGGATGCCTAAGCTGAATGCCCTGCTCATAGAGCACCCTCACCACTTCAATGCCCGCCAAAACACCGTAGGCTCCATCGTACTGCCCCCCATTGGGCACCGTATCAATGTGCGATCCGGTGGCCAGGGCGGGGGCCTGTTCCCATTGGCCGGGATATCGTCCAATTAAATTGCCCGCCACATCCATGCGCACGGTCATGCCCGCTTCTCGGAACCAATCTTTGACCTGCTCGCGGGCTTTAAGATCATCTGGGCTATAGGCGGGGCGACAGACCCCGCCATTGGGTAAACTGCCAATTTTGGCCAGGGTTTGGATACTGCGGATCAGGCGATCGCCATTAACAGACAGGGGTGCCAACTTAAGACTCCACCCTAGGCGTATCAATAGCACCCACTTCAGGACTGGGTTTACCCATGAGGGCCGCAATTTGTTGGGCGATCACTTCCCGCTGATTGACCAAATAAACGCTAATCAAGGTCAGCACAACCCCAATCCATTGCAATGAGGTCAAACTCTCAGCGAGAAAGAAGCGACTAAAGAGCAAGGCAAACACAGGGGTTAAAAAAATTAAGGCACTCACACTGGTTAAATTGCCTACCGAAGCCAGATAAAAAAAGATGCCATAGGTGATGGCGGTGCCAAAGATCGTCGCATACCCCAATCCCGCCCATTCTGGGGTTTGCAGGTGGGTCCATTGGTTGGTTTCCCACAGCAGCGATAACCCCAGTAAAGGAATGCCGCCCAAAATCATGTGCCAGCCCGTGGCCACAAAGGCATTGGCATGTTCCTTAACATAACGAATCGTCACTGTTCCCAAGGACATCGCTAGGGCTGCTAACAACATTAATAGCTCGCCACTTTGCTGAAAATGGGTCATATCAACCCTTTGTAGGCCAAGCAGTCCAGAAAAATCGCCATGGATAACATTGAGGATCCAGGCTTCTGGCAAACCGCAGAGGCAAATCCCGGTCAGTCCGATCGCCAGCCCCCACCAGCCCCAAAACCCTACCTTGTCCCCAAACAAGACTCGACAGAGTATAGCCACAACAAGGGGTTGCGCATCAATCAAAACCGCACCCAGTCCCGCACCCGTGCTTACCAAGCCCTGGGTCAGAAACCCCTGAAACATTGCGCCATCAATGAGGGAAAAAATGCCAATCCACAGCCAAGCTTGCCAGGTTGTCGGCTGTGGCAGCTTCAGCCATAGGGCGGCCAGTAAAATCAGTATCCCTGCTGGAACCAAACGAAATCCTGCCAGAAACAGCGGAGTGGTATCGGGAATGATGGCTTTCATGACCACCATTGCTGTACCTAAGAAAAAGAAAGGCGTAATTAAAAACAGCGGCGATTGAGATAGTTCAGTGGCGGTGGGTTTGCGTTGCATATCGTCCCAACTCAAAGCGCGGTTATATAGACTGAAGATTGCGTCTCCGCTTGGCGGGATAAAGCTTAAAGCGGGACACTATCGGCCCTCACCCTAGCCCTCTCCCGCAGGAGAGGGGACAAGAGGTTGGCTCCCCTCTCCTGCGGGAGAGGGGTTGGGGGTGAGGGCAAGA
>JBAVRC010000517.1:0-3423 GCA_049694615.1 Thermosynechococcaceae cyanobacterium
GTTTACAAAAGACGGCTATATTGGAATCGGGGGTACGCTAAGTCATTTATTATACGTCGGTTGCAAAATTCATTATGAGTGCTAAAAAAACTTGGGACGCTCCGCAGTTGGTAAAATACGGAACCGTTGAGCAGTTGACTGAACTACAGTATTCCGACCTTCAACAACTGAATCAATTTGTACTGAATGGTGCTGCTTTCGGCTTGTTTGCTTCCTTAGACGGGCTTTAGGGCTTGTTGGCAACCCCTCACAACCTTGTGTCTTTGTACCAAGATTCAGATTTGAGAGCGTTTCGCGATAGGGCAGATTAGTTTGTAGGGCTGGCTCGACAAGTCCCCTATAGTAGCGAAACCAGTGATCAAATTTAATCATGCCTCTTCCAATTTTCTCTCGCCCAATACACTTTAGTCATGAAGTTGCGCTTCGTCATCTTCTCTATGGTTACTTGCCATAGAGTTTTTTTGTTAAATATCGGCCATGCAATTTTTAAAATTTCTGCGACTCCATATTGATATTGAAGAAGAAGATCAAGTTTTTAAGGTCAGTACGTTCTGTCTTGCCCTACTAGCCTTATGCCATTTTGCATTAGATCTTTATCTAGGAAAGCAAGCTCATCTTATGATGAGTTTTTTGTTGTGGAGTTCAGTTGCCTTACTGCTATGGGATAAAAGGCATACATTTGCAGAAAACAAAGATAAATATTCTTTTTGGCTGGGATGTATCTTAATTACAGCTTTGCTAACCGTCAGCATGGTCCGACCTGGAGAAAAAATAGTAGGCTTTTTCCCACTACTGGCTTGCTTTGGTTGGTTTTTGATGTTTGTCGGTTGGGCACAGAGAAAACGCTACATCAAAGAATTTTGCATGTTGGTTGTCTTTGGCATTCCAAAACTAATTCCCGATGCAGCCTTTGGCATCGCCCCGCTCACAGCTAAGTTTTCAGCATTTGTTTTATGGTATATGGGCTATCCTGTTCTACTTAAGGACAATTACATTCAAATTCCTCAAGGCGGTGTTGAAGTTGTTCCTGCCTGCTCAGGCATGAATTTAATGACTCATATGGTGAGTGTATCAGTTTTGGTGTTATGCCTTTTTCCTTTAAGTAAAATTCAAGCCACTATTCTACCGTTATTAGCAATACTTCTTGGTTTTATTGTTAATGGATTAAGAGTTTCTGTTCTTGCAGCACTATCGACGCCTAGATTCACTAGTTTATTTCATTATTGGCATAGTGCAAGCGGCGCTAGTATTTTTGTTTTATTAGCTTTAGTTTTTTATGGTTTAATATTTTTTGTCTTTTTCAAGCCTCTACAAGAATATTAATAAGCATTTTGATCTTGAAGAAAGACAAGTGCGGTCCTAATCAGTATCTGAAAATCAAGACTAAGAGACCAGTTCCTCAGATACTCTAAGTCGTAATTAACACGCTGCTGCATTTTCTCCAGGGTATCGGTTTCCCCTCTAAATCCGTTGACCTGTGCCCAACCGGTAATACCAGGTTTAACTTTATGCCTCAGCATATATCCGCTAATGAGCTTGCGATACATCTAGTTATGGGCCACGGCATGGGGGCGTGGACCCACAAGACTCATCCGCCCTTGTAAAACATTAATAAATTGCGGTAATTCGTCCAAAGAAGTTTTACGCAAAACTTTACCGATAGGAGTAATCCGACTATCATTCTTCGTGGCTTGCTGAACTTTTTCGCCATCTTCCATGACCTTCATGGAACGAAATTTATATACCAAAATTTCTTGTCCATTAAGACCATATCGACGCTGCTTAAAGAAAATAGGTCCAGGAGAAGATAGCTTAACTGCTAAAGCAATAATCAACATAATTGGCGACAATAATATCAGGCCAATTCCAGAGAAAAAGATGTCAACCGCACGTTTAAGAACATATTGTATTTCGGAAAAAGGTACTTCCCAAACTGCAATCAGCGGTATACCATTGAGTTCATAAGAGCGTGCATGCATTAAATTGAACATCAAAATATTAGGCACAAAATAAACGCTTGCAGTTGTGTCTTGTAGTTCCTTAATCAGGGTGGCGATAACCTCTTCTTGTTCAGTCTTACAGGCTATATACACAACATCAATTTTATTTGCTCTGACATACTGTGGCAACTCTTGAAGAGACCCAATCAGACGACGACCGGGGAAGCGGGCAATATTTTCAGATTCATGACCATCGAAAAATCCATGTAATCGGATACCAAACTCTGGACATTGCTGAATTTGATTTGCCAAGTGATAACTGACGTCGTTTACACCCGCAACCACAGCAGATCGCTGATTTCGACCCGCCGCTCTTACAGTACGAAGTACCTTCCAAATCACTAAATGGAAGACCATTAAAACGATAGGGACCGAGATTGACCAAGTTAATAGAACTGATCGCGAAAAAAGTGCTGAAGTTTGAGTGATATATCCTAGAAACAAAAGAGTGCCTAGTAAAATACTCCACCCGGTCAAAAGTCTAGGACCTATGGTATTAGGCGACAAATTACGATAAGGACGATATAAACCTACGACCTTAAAGATAGACAAAATTAGTAAAAAAATCGTAATGGAGAGAATAAGATGACGTGTTGCAAAATTAACCTTGTACAAGGCGGAAATTATAAAAAAAATCAATACGGTGATAGTTGGATCTAGCAACCGCTGGATCAATTGAAATGTTGAAGCATTTTCGCGCAGTAACCCATGGCTGTTATGTGTCATCTTAATTCCTCAAGCACCTCACAGTATATGTATTCTCAGTGGATATTGGGTTGAAAATAGAAAATTACTACTGCGTATACCTCAGATGAAGACATCAAAAAAATCAGGTTAATAGAACCGAATGTATTTTGATCGACAACCTATAGAGTATTCTATGGCAAGATCTATCAAAACACAGTGCGACGAATTACTGTATTGCAGTGATCTTGATCGCACGGCTTTACAAGCATTCAGTTTACGGACATCGTATCTTAGGTCAAAGAGGCAACTTACTCGTGGTAACGATAGGTGTGATACCCATGCTCTTCGACGAGTGAGTCTCGTTGCGCGGATTTAAGATCTTCTTCCATCATCTCGACGACTAGTTGCTTAAACGTGTATTTGGGTTCCCATCCTAGCTTCTGCCGAGCTTTGGTTGCGTCTCCTAAAAGTGTCTCCACTTCTGTTGGACGATAATATCGCGGATCGACAGCAACAATGCATTTGCCGGTTTGATCATATCCTTTCTCCTGCTCTGCTTCTCCATCCCAGGTCAGGTCAAGGTTAACTTCTTGGCAGGCCCCATGAATAAAGTCTCTGACGCTATATTGCTGACCTGTGGCAATCACGTAATCTTCCGGTTCGGATTGCTGGAGCATCAACCACTGCATCTCGACATAGTCCTTGGCATGTCCCCAATCGCGTCGGGCATCTAGAT
>JBAVRC010000518.1:0-4296 GCA_049694615.1 Thermosynechococcaceae cyanobacterium
GTGCAGGGAAAGGAACGCAAGCGGCTGAGTTAGCGAAGTTGTTTGCGGTTCCCCATATCTCGACTGGGGATATCTTTAGGGCTGCGGTGAGCGCAAAAAACCCCTTGGGGTTAAAAGCGCAGGCTTATCTGGATCGGGGCGAGTTGGTGCCAGACGAATTAGTGATCGATTTAATTCGCGATCGCCTCGTTCAGCCGGACACTCAGCCCGGTTGGATTTTAGACGGCTTTCCCCGTACCGTTCCCCAAGCCCATGCCTTGGACGATCTGCTCGCTGAGATCGATCAGGGTTTTGACCGGGTGGTCAATTTGCAAGTGTCCGACGAGCAATTGGTGGCCCGCATGCTGGGACGGGGGCGTCAGGATGATACAGAAACCGTGATTCGACGGCGGTTGCAGGTTTACCAAGACCAAACCTCCCCTTTGATCGAGTTTTATCGGAATCGCGATCAGCTTGCCGATATTAATGGCAACGGTTCGGTGGACGATGTGACGGCTTCGATTCAAACTGCTGTCGTTTAGGGGGACAGTTGGCTTGGCGGGATTCGGTTACACACTTTGTAGCTCCCCAGTTTTACGAATACCTGCATAGGAGGACTTTGCCCTTGTCTAAACAAGATGCCATTGAGATGGAAGGAACAGTTACTGAGTCGTTGCCGAACGCAATGTTTCGGGTCGATTTGGATAACGGGTTCAACGTCTTAGCCCATATTTCCGGCAAAATCCGCCGAAACTATATCAAGATCCTCCCAGGCGATCGCGTCAAAGTGGAACTCACCCCCTATGACTTGACCAAGGGCCGCATTACCTATCGGCTCCGCAAAAAATAGCGCACAATTCATTTTTGAGCGCACTGAACCATAAAAACATGCTATAATTAACAGTTTGGAGTCAAAGAATAGTTATGAAAGTTCGCGCATCGGTTCGCAAGATCTGCGATAAGTGCCGCATTATTCGGCGGCGCGGTCGCGTAATGGTGATTTGTTCTAACCCTAAGCATAAGCAACGCCAAGGGTAGGAATGACTCAACCTGAGTTATCCCTGTCCCTGGGCAGGGTTGTCGGAGTCGAATGTATCAACAAAGGAGATAAATAGGCGTGGCACGCATTGCCGGAGTTGACCTTCCACGGGATAAACGGATTGAAATTGGTCTGACCTATATTTACGGAATTGGCTTAACGCGATCGCAGGCCATTCTTGCGAAGACAGGCGTCAGTCCTGATATTCGCGTTAAAGACCTGAGCGATTCCGAGGTCGCCTCCTTGAGAGGCGCAGTTGAAGAATACCAGGTCGAAGGTGACCTGCGTCGCCTAGAGGGGATGAACATCAAGCGATTGATGGACATTGGTACCTATCGCGGTCGCCGTCATCGCTTGGGTCTCCCGGTTCGCGGTCAACGGACCCGAACCAATGCTAGAACCCGTCGCGGCGGTCGTCGGACCGTTGCCGGCAAGAAGAAAGCTGCGGCGAAGAAATAAGTCTGTCTTTTGCACGTTGGCATAGTTTACTCGCATAGTCCGCTCCGTTAAAAGTTACTGATATGGCGCAACCATCGAAACGATCCACTGGCCGCAAACAAAAACGACACGTCCCGAATGGAGTGGCGCACATCCAATCCACTTTCAATAACACGATTGTGACGATTTCGGATGTTGGCGGCGAAGTTATCTCTTGGGCATCTGCTGGGTCCAGCGGATTTAAGGGAGCTAAAAAGGGTACCCCCTTTGCCGCTCAAACCGCTTCCGAAAATGCTGCCCGTCGAGCCATCGACCAAGGCATGAGACAAATTGAAGTCATGGTGAGCGGTCCTGGTGCTGGCCGGGAAACCGCTATCCGAGCACTGCAAGGGGCTGGTCTGGAAATTACCCTTATCCGCGATGTGACGCCTATTCCGCACAACGGTTGCCGTCCACCCAAACGGAGACGCGTTTAAACCGACTGAAGCCCCTGATGGGGTTTGTCGGCTCAGCGCTCCGAAAGGAGAACGAGCCAGTTGAGGAGATGACCCTACGGTCATGAACGATTGAGGCGTATTGAGCCAAGCAACATGGAGGGTTTTACGTGGCGCAATTTCAGGTTGAATGTGTAGAATCGGCGATTGAAGCAGATTACAGTCAGTACGGCAAGTTTGTCATTGAACCCCTAGATCGGGGGCAAGGCACAACCGTCGGGAATGCTCTACGGCGGGTTTTGCTGTCTAACCTGGTAGGAACAGCGGTGACAGCTGTTCGTATTGCGGGGGTGAATCACGAATTCTCAGCGATTCCTGGGGTTCGCGAGGATGTGTTGGATGTGCTTTTGAATATGAAGCAGGTTGTGCTCAAGAGCCATTCTGCGGATCCTCAAATCGGGCGGTTGTATGTCAAAGGCCCGGCAACCGTTACCCCAAATGATTTTGAACTCTCTGCAGAGGTCGAAATCGTGAATCCCGAACAGTACGTGGCTTCACTGGCTGCCGATGCGACCCTTGAAATGGAATTCAAGATTGAGCAAGGCAAAGGGTATCGTCCGGTCGAAAAAAATCGCGACGAAAACGTGGCCCTTGATTTTCTGCAAATCGATGCGGTGTTCATGCCGGTGCGGAAGGTGAACTATAGCGTCGAAGATGCACGGCTCGGCGGCTCAATGGAAAAAGATCGGCTCATTCTTGAAGCCTGGACCAATGGGAGCTTGACACCGCAAGAAGCCCTCAGTCAGGCGGCGGCCATCTTGATTGAGTTGTTCAATCCACTCAAAGATGTGACCTTTAAGCCGATCGAAGATGCCGTGGTCGATGAGGGAGATGAGACCAATCAAATTCCCATTGAGGGCCTAAGTTTGTCGGTGCGGGCTTACAACTGCTTGAAACGAGCACAAATCAATAGTGTGGCGGACCTGCTGGAATATTCTCAGGAGGATTTGCTGGAAATCAAGAACTTTGGTGCTAAGTCTGCTGAAGAAGTGATTGAAGCGCTCCAAGTCCATTTGGGCATCACGCTTCCGTTCGAGAAGACGTCTAAAACGGCATCGTAAGTATTAAAAGCGTTAGTGAAGGGTTAAGAGGTAGGTATGCGTCATCGTTGTCGCGTTCATCAATTGGGGAAGCCCGCCGATCAGCGTAAAGCGCTGTTGCGGGCACTGACGACTGAGTTGATTCGTCACGGTCAGATCACGACCACAAAAGCGCGGGCGCGAGCCGTCCGTAGCGAAGCGGATCGCATGATCACCTTGGCCAAAGATGGATCCCTCGCAGCCCGCCGTCGGGCTTTGGGATATATTTACGACAAGCAATTGGTACATGCGTTATTTGAGAAAGCCCCAGAGCGGTATGGCGATCGCAATGGCGGATATACCCGCATTGTGCGCACCTTACCCCGACGTGGGGACAATTCTGAAATGGCCATTATTTCGCTGGTCTAGGATACCAACCTAAGGCCCCAACCCTTTACAGACGTTCATGTCCAACCCTATCCCCACTTCCATTCAGCGTGTTGCCCTGGTGATTCAGTACCTGGGCACTCGTTTTCATGGTTGGCAACGGCAACCGCAACACCGCAGTGTCCAGGCGGAAATTGAGCAGGCGATCGCCTCGGTGGTCGGTTATCCGGTGACGTTGCATGGGGCAGGTCGCACCGATACGGGGGTTCATGCAGCGGCCCAAGTGGCCCATTTTGAGATTGCCTCGCAAATTCCGGCCCATCGCTGGGCCAGTGTGTTGAATGCGCGGTTGCCGGAGGATATTTTAATTCGGGCCTCTGCACCAGTCGCTTCGAGCTGGCATGCCCGGTTTTCGGCGCTGTGGCGACGGTACCGTTATACCATCTTTACCGATGCGCGTCCCAATCTCTTTTTGCAACCCTATACCTGGCATTATTACCGCCATGCCTTAGATATCGAGCGGATGCAAGCGGTCCTCAAACCCTTACTGGGTCAACACCATCTGTCAGCCTTTCACCGGGCTGGGTCGAGCCGTCGCCACTCTTGGGTGCATGTCCAAGATGCCTTTTGTGTCCCGACCGGGGGTGGGGGAACTGGATCCCTGCTCCAGATCGAAGTACAGGCCAGCGGCTTTTTGTACGGCATGATGCGGTTGCTGGTGGGCCAACTGGTGCAGGTTGGGGCTGGACTGCGATCGCCCGATGGGTTCACCCAAATTTGGCAAACCGAGCAACGCCATGAAGTTAAATATGCAGCCCCTGCCAAAGGGTTGTGTTTGCTGAGAGTCGGCTATCCCGACTTTCCGTTTTCCCCGGACGTTTGGTTCGACACGTTTCCGCACTTTGCGATGTCGACCCCTGCGGTCCCAAATACCTATGCC
>JBAVRC010000519.1:0-4824 GCA_049694615.1 Thermosynechococcaceae cyanobacterium
GGCGAGATCCGCCCTTGTGTCTTAATCCGCATCGAACTACCGCCAGAACCCCATCAACCCCTCGATCGCGTTTGACCTAATTGATAAAAAAGCCCTCATGGATGCTGCCAAATCTCTCATTCCCAGCGAACTCATCGACTTCCTCCTCAACATTGCTCCTATTCGTCCCGTATTTATCTGGGGGCCACCTGGAATCGGTAAATCCTCCCTCGTAGAAGCCTTCGCCGATTCCGTCGGTTTGCCCTGCGTCTCCTTACTGGGTTCACAACTGGCACCCGAAGACCTGATTGGCGTTCCGCAAATTATTGATGGCAAATCCCGCTTCTGTCCACCCACCCTCATTGCACGGGATGAGCCGTTTTGTCTCTTTCTGGATGAACTAAATGCCTGTTCTCAGGAAGTACAGAAAGCCTTTTACTCTCTGATCCATGATCGCCGCATTGGCGAATATTATCTCCCCGAAGGCACCGTCATCATTGGAGCCGGAAATCGAGCTGAAGATGCTGCCATTGTGAAACCCATGTCCTCAGCTCTGATCAATCGACTGGTGCATGTGCAATTGCGTGCGAACGCCAGCAACTGGCTGACTTGGGCAGGCAACGCCGGAATTCACGCCTTGGTGTATGACTATATTGGCCTCAGAAGCGATCAGCTCTGGTCAAAACCGCCCAAACACGAAGAGCCTTTTTCCACCCCGCGAAGCTGGCATATGCTCTCCGATGGCCTCCAAGCATACGGCGAAAACCTGACTGAAAAATCAGTAGAAATGCTGGCAGCAGGATTGCTCACCCCCGCCCATGCCAAACAATTCACCGCATTTTTTCGGCAACGGCAACGGGCCTTTGATTTATCTGCCATTCTGAAAGGAGAGGCAAAATGGCCCGAAAAACCGGAAGAGCGCGATATTCTTTATTTCCTCTCCCAGTCGCTGCGCGCTCGGTTGATCAAGGAGCTACCACCCGAAGAAAAGCAGCTTGGCCGCGAAGCAAAGGAGCTATCGCTAAGGGCAAAGGATTTAGTAGTGCAACTCTCGCGAATTTCTATGGAAATGGCGCAGCTTGTCGTGGCGGAAGATGAAAGCGGTACAGCACTGCCGGATTGGTTTATGCTGCAATTGGTGCGCGATTTGCCTCGTCTGGTTGCCAAGAGAGAAGGAGCTTCCCGTGGGCAAAAATAAAACACCCCCCAAGGAAAATCTGGCCCAATTTATGGAGGGACAGGCTTTGTTACGGCAATTTGAACTATTCAAAAAATTAGGCCCAACCGCCTCCATCATCACTAACGGACAACACCCGTTACCCAAAGACGCATGGCTCCAAATTGAGCGCGATAATATGCGCTATCACGCACAACCCACACCCAGATTCACCATCTACATCAACATCTGGCGACGAGCAACTCCACCGGAATGGGCCAATGTACTCGCCCAAGCAGAACTGCACTTGGTACTGGATCACGTCGATCCAGAACAATCCGATCCCTATTGGCGCATGGCTTGCGAAGCAAAAGCTGTAGATTTTTTGCGTCACCTGAGCATTGGTACTCGTTCCCCATGCCTAGCCGACATTGAAGCCACACCGCCGGGACGCGATGTCCATGAACTCGCGCGATATTTGCGCGAAAATCCCCAAGACGATCGCTACTTCAACCTGGGACTAGCTGGGAAAGGTCAGCCGACCTGGATTTGTACCCCCACTGCTCCCAAAATTAGCGATGATGAGCGTAAAAACAATGCAACGTCCCTCGCCAACGGCATTCGGCGGGCATTAGAAAGCGCGATCGCATCCACGGATTTGCGGACTAAAACCAGCGATCGCAAGGGCTATAAGCCCAACAGTATGGCCCAGTTAGCCCGGTCTTGGTTTGTAGCGGAGTTTCCCTTACTCGCAGCCTTAGCCGCCTCCTTCGAGATTATTGAAGACGATGAAATTTGCGATAACTTGGATATTGCGATCGCCGCCATTCACTCCGAACTGCGGGAAATTTACATTCGTCCGCGCTATCCCATGACCGCTGAGCAAATGAAGTTTGTGATTGCCCATGAGCTACTGCACGTAGGGTTACGTCACGATGAGCGGCAACAGGGACGCGATCCCTTTCTGTGGAATGTCGCTTGCGATTATGCGATCAATGACTGGCTAGTGGAAGCAGGCATTGGCATATTACCCAGCGACGGTGCCCTGTTCGATATTGAACTCCGGGGCTACTCCGCCGAAGAAATCTACGATCGCCTCACCACCGATCTGCGTCTGATGCGGAAACTCCAGAAACTCAAAACCTTTCGAGGTTTCGGCGAGACGGATGTATTGGCCGAGCGATCGCCTGTGTGGTGGCGAGCAGGGCCAGGGTGCGATCTGGATGCATTCTATCGTCGCGCCCTCGCAGAAGGCTTAGAGTTACACCTGAGCTGTGGCAACCGAGGCTATTTACCCGGCGGACTGGTAGAAGAAATTCGTGCTCTCCAACAGCCGCCCATTCCTTGGGATGTGAAATTAGCCCAGTGGCTGGATGGATTCTTTCAACCCATCGAACGTCGCCGCACCTTCGCCCGTGCCAGTCGCCGCCAAGCCTCTACCCCGGATATTGCCCGTCCGGCTTGGGTTCGCCCCGAGGAGTTAGCCCTTAATCGGACATTTGCGGTCGTTCTGGATAGTTCCGGCTCGATGGATCGCTTGCTCTTGGGTAAAGCTGTGGGGGCGATCGCCAGTTATGCGATGAGTCGAGATGTCACGGCAGTACGACTGATTTTGTGCGATGCCAGCCCCCACGATCGCGGATTCATTAATCCTGAGGAGCTATTGGGTCGAGTTGAAATCACAGGGCGCGGCGGCACAATTCTGCAACCTGGAGTGCAATGCATTGTGGAAGCAACCGATTTTCCTAAAGATGGCCCGCTACTGGTCATTACAGATGGAGCCTGCGACACATTACAAATCCCCCGTGAACATGCCTTTCTCTTGCCCGAAGGTGCACGGCTCCCCTTTTCGACCCGTGCACCAATTTTCAGATTTGACCCAGGTTGATAACAAACCTAAATCAATCCTCAACTTGACGAAAACAAACCTTTTCTGGAGACAACCCACGAAATTGCGATGATAATCAAAGAAGATGGCATTGAGAGGGGCATTTGAGCTTGGCTGCTTGGGTCATTAAACAGTGGGAGATTAAAGATCCATGAGCATTGAGCACAACTCACTGCTTCTCGTATTGCCGGTGCCCTTTTGCCACGATGCGAAAGGGAGACTCCTGCTTGAAAAGCAAGCCTGCAACGGCATCAATCGCTGGGCCGAGAACTTTCAGCATCTTATTGTGGCTTGTCCGCTCTATCCAGATACCGCGATCGCCCACGGCGGAACAACCGTGGACTATGTTGCGATGGATGAACTGCAATCGCGCGATCGCGTGGAACTTATCCCATTACCTTGGGCCTATCAACTCAGCACGTTCTTGAAAACCTATCGACACACTCGAACGTTACTGATGGAAAAAATCCATTGTTGCGAATACCTCTCCTTTGCCATTGGCGGTGGGGTCGGCGACTGGGGAAGTGTCGCTGCCCTCGAAGCGAGCCAACAGAAACGACGATTTTCAGTATGGACCGACCGCGTTGAACACCGTGTTGTCAAGGGCTCCTATCGCGACCAAAAGGGACCCAAGAGACTCTATTCCATGATTAAAAATAATTTAATCATCTCGCCCTTAATGCAGCGCTTTGAACGCTACATTATCGCGAAGTCCGACCTAGGGCTGTTTCACGGACGCGATTGCTTCGAAGCATACGCGTCGTATTGCCGTTGCCCCCATTTAGTACATGACATCCACCTCACATCGGAAGATCGCATCCCTCCCCATCAACTACGTGAGAAAATCCATCGGGTCCAATCTGGAGCACCGTTGCAACTCCTCTATGCAGGTCGTGCCGTAGGCATGAAGGGTCCCTTCGACTGGGTCCAAGTTATGGCGAAACTGCACAGCAACGGGGTCGCGTTTCGTGCGAAATGGATCGGCGACGGACCCCTCTTAGCCGAACTGCGCAACGAAGTAATGCGGCTGGGGCTGAGCGCAGTCGTCGATTTTCCAGGATTCGTCAGCGATCGGATGCAATTAATCCAGGCCATCCGCGACGCCGATCTGTTTGTCTTCTGCCACAAAACCCCGGAATCGCCCCGCTGCTTAATTGAGGCATTGATGTCGGGTAGCCCGATCCTGGGTTACCACAGTCCTTATCCACAGGACCTGGTAGGAGAATTGGCGAGCACCCTGCTAACCCCCCACGGGAATATGACTGCTCTAGCGGAGCAGATTTTGTATTTCGATGGTCACCGCGATCAACTCGCCGAGATGATCCAGCAATGCGACCAACTGGGATCCCATTTCTCCGACCGTGAAGTTTTCCGACATCGCAGCGATCTCATCAAACACCACCTTGGCCTCAAGGAACCGTTAGTTTTGAAAGACGGCTTGAGTTGCGGGTAACGTTCCCCCCCGATTCAGTGGCCAAAATCGGAACACAGCACGGCCCACCACCTCCGACTTTGAGACCAATCCCCAACACCGTCCGTCATAGCTGTTATTGCGGTTATCGCCCAACACTAAATAATTGTCCTTGGGAATGGTAACAGGCTGTGCTAAAAAGGCAGATACCCCTTCCAGAGAACAGGTATCGGTAGACGTGGGTACGCTGTTGGCCACATAAGCTTCCGAGAGGCGATGGTTATTGACGTAAACGCCGCCGTCTTTAATTTCAACGCGATCGCCCGGCACACCGATCACCCGTTTAATAAAGGCATCGTGAAATCCTTGTTCCTTAAGCGTCTTAGTAGG
>JBAVRC010000520.1:0-2124 GCA_049694615.1 Thermosynechococcaceae cyanobacterium
CAGCCATACTATCCGTAATCAACGTAACGGGAATCCCTTCCTGAACGCATTCCCAGGTTGTCAATTTTGCCCCCTGTAAACGAGGTCGGGTTTCATCGGCGTAGACCCGTTCCAGTCGTTCCGCAGACCAAGCCGATCGCACCACGCCTAAGGCCGTTCCATAGCCTGCTGTGGCCAGCGCACCTGCATTGCAATGGGTGAGCAACCGCAATTTCTGGGGGGTTTCTGGTAACACGGACAACCCGTTCTGACCGATCGCCTGACAGGTCTGCAAATCTTCAATCGCGATCGCATGGGCTTCGTCCAATAACCGGGCTTGAAGTTGTTCCACCGAACCAGGGGTTTGTTCCGCTACCTTCAACATGCGATTGATAGCCCAGAACAAATTCACTGCCGTAGGACGTGTTGCCCCTAAGGTTTGGCCAACCTCTGCAAGCGCTTGCAAAAACTCAGGCCGATCAACGGTCGCAATTTCCCTGGCCCCTAGATAAATACCGTAGGCCGCAGCCACACCAATGGCTGGCGCACCCCGCACAATCATCGTGGTGATGGCGATCGCCATATCTGCACATCGACGAATTTCAACCACACTGAACTCGGCGGGCAGCCGGGTTTGGTCAATCAGACGGACATGATCGTCTTGCCAAACCACAGGATAGACAGGCGTAGGAAGAGTCATACAGATGTCAAGACCTCGAACGGGCAAATCTTATACGGTGTATTATCACCTCAAAACACCGCCTAAAGGGTCTTTGCCCCCTGCTCAGATCGAATTGATGTGGGGATCGTTCTAATTTGCCATACCTTCAGGGCTGCGGTCCCATTGCCTTCTGGAACCTCGGCTGGCTCAAAGTCATAGAGATCGTTCAACCGATGGTAAACAGCCGCAGATACAAAAATGGAGCCGGATGGACAGGCGACTCTCAAGGCATTCGCTAAATTAACCGTATTACCCCAAATATCGTAAATAAAACGATTTCGACCGATAATCCCTGCGGTTACATCGCCAGAATGAATGCCGACTGAGATGTTTAACTTAAACCCTCGCTCATTATTAAATCGGCGCACAATTTTCAACATTTCTAATGCAAAGTCAACGGCTCGTTTGTCGTGATCTAAATAGGGAACGGATAGTCCGCATATGGCCATGTAACTATCCCCAATCGTCTTAATTTTTTCAATGCCAAATCGTTCTGCTGCTTCGTCAAAACTCGTAACTAAGTCACTTAAAATTGTGACGATTTCCTGAGCCGTGAGTTCAGAAGCTAATTTTGTAAAACCAGTGAGGTCAGAAAACAAAACTGCAACGTTAGAAACGGTATCAGCAATTTCCTTCTCGCCCCGCTTCAGGCGCTTTGCGATCGCAGCCGGAAACAGACTCAGCAGCAACTGTTCATTCTCATTGATTTTCTCTGCAACCAAGTTAGTTTGAGCCTGTAAGCTATAAACCATTGCATTAAACGATTGAGCCAGTTCTCCAAACTCATCATCTGATTTTAAATCTACCAAAGTATCTAATTGTCCAGATTCAACCCTGCGAGCACTTTTAATGAGCTGATTAATCGGTTTAACAAATAAATTAGCTAATGCCATGGCTAATAGAGTCACCAATAGCATTAACAATGTTGCGGAAATTAAGACTTGACGGCCAAAAGCATAAATAGGGGCATAGGCTTCCGATAAATCAATTTCGGCTAAAATTGCCCAGTCTAACCCCTCAATTTGGAGAGGAGCGTAGGAACTCAGAACAGCAATATCTCGGTAATCTTGAATGATTTGAGTCCCCTTTCGACCAGCTAGTGCTTCGCTGGCGGCTTTCGTGATCACCTTCTGTTCCAGAATAGAGGTGTTGTATTGCCGAATGCGCTGAATCACTGTTTCGCTGACCCCAATCGCTTTCAAGGACTTAAAATAATCTTCTGGTGCATCCACTAAAAATCGCGACACAGATCGCATTAAATAATCGCGACCGACCAGATAAGTTTCACCGGATTTGCCTAGTCCATCTTGTTCCCAGTTTCGGTTTCCCGTCATCACATTATTGATTTCATCTACGGGAAGTTGAACAGCAAGAACGCCGACAAATTCTGACTGATTATATATCGGAGCAGCGATAAAGGCAGC
>JBAVRC010000521.1:0-4496 GCA_049694615.1 Thermosynechococcaceae cyanobacterium
GTGTAGGCTTCTTCTTTAGAGGAATAGGTTGGTTTTAATAAATCGCTGCGAACTTTTTCCCAATTGGTGTGATTAAAGGACCCATCCACGTATTCCTGATTGA
This sequence comes from Thermosynechococcaceae cyanobacterium, assembly GCA_049694615.1. Taxonomy (GTDB): domain Bacteria; phylum Cyanobacteriota; class Cyanobacteriia; order Thermosynechococcales; family Thermosynechococcaceae; genus JAAURS01. The sequence continues at coordinate 104 of JBAVRC010000521.1, forward strand.
CCAGTTGCCAAGCTTCATCCAGGATCACTTTAGGGCTATCGACAAAATTAATGCTATCGGTGCGGCTTTGAGCGGGATGGGTGGGCCATACGGTTGTGGTTGCAGCCAAAAAGCCCCCAAAGAAAAAGGCTTGGAGAATGCCAGCGTTGCGAGAACCTTGTTTCATTAACGTGCCATCGCAGGTGAGGGTTGGTTATATAGAGGCGATTCCGACAGACTCAACGTGAAACGACGAGGCTAGACGGATACAAACGGTTGTGCTGTGGGGGGCGATCGCATCTGAAACCAGATCGCCTCTATTAACTAGGATAGACCGAACATTTTCAAGAAGAACGCTAAGCATGTGACAGTTTTGTAAGTTGGATTGTTCCCATCCTTGTCCTTCGATTGCCTATTCTATCTCAACTTCACCGGAATGACCGGATCGGGATGAACTAGGGATCCCAAGACAGCGATGCGCTCATGAAGTCATGGATTCTTGACTTTTACCAGAAAGATTACAGAAAAATTAAAAGAATTGTAAGAATTTCGGCACAGCTTCCGTATTTTTACGCAGTATTTTGCAATCAGCGGTGGGTATGAGTGGCTGGATCCCACCGCGATTTTGGATGTTTTGTTGGCGCTTATGGCACGGAAAAGCCGGGGACGGGTTGAAAAATGGCCAAAATCCACCGATAGGTGGGGCAAGCGGTTTCCAGGTCGCACCAACCTAGAAAGCATCTGTAGCATCCATCACAATTCCGTAGCCTCTCGGAAGGCGTTTGAGGACTTCGCTTCATACATTAGATGAGTACCGCACCTGAAAAACCGAGTTGGGACATCAATCCGCCAAGTTAATCGAACTGTCCGATTTGACCTGTCTCCTGTCCATACTTAATTTGCGGTCATCAAGTATTTAACCAAGTATCTGCGGCATCAAGTGCTTGGAGCGTCAGTATTTACCAACTGATCCTCCTGAAGCCCCTCTAAGGGGCTAGCTCTGGCTGTCTGGCGAAAGCTTTGGTTGTGACTTAGCCCGGTTTCCGAAACTATCCCTGCCTTTAAGCCCAAAGGATCTTAAACTCCATGTCTCAGAAGAAACGCAATCCCCGCAGCAAACCGCTTCATCAATCGCTGGCGATCGCCGCACTGATGGCAGGTGGTATCTTACAGCCTTTAATGCTCCCCGTTTTAGCCGCAGGAACCCTCGCGGGCACCGACATTATTAACAAAGCGACAGCCACCTACAAAGACCCCACCACTGGCGAAGACCAAAAAACCGTCTCTAACGAAATCACCATTAAGGTCGCTGAAGTTGCGGGTATTACCAACGTCAACGCCGGATATGGCGACGAAAATAGTGGGGCAGTTGAAGCCAATGACTACGTTTACTTTGACTTTGAAGTAACCAACACGGGTAACTACACCACCGATATTTATGTGCCCGATGCCGCTAACGTTGTTACCCAAAACTTGCAACCGGGCTATACCGTCACCTACCAGGCAGGGCCTGCGAGCGGCGTAACCGCCAATGGCGAATTGGGTGCACTTCCTTCTGGCAATCTCGTAACCGATGTTGCACCCGATGGCAAGATTACCGTTCGGGTCAGAGGTCAAGTGAAAACGGGTCTGAGTGCTGGCGCTAAGATCTACGCCATCTTGGGTAACACAGGTGCCAACGATAATAGTTCAGGGACCCAAGATCAACCCGATAAGGTTGTTGGTGGCGACGCAGGTCAAGAACCAGACGATGTGCGGACCAAAGACAAAACGGCTCCCGCGCCTGCGAATGGAGATCGGGAAGCGTCGGCCAAGAGTATTGAACTGGAATTTGCCAATACCATCACCCCAGTGGCCCTTGCGAAGGTGACGAAAACCTACGACACCCCAGTGGACTACAATGACACCTCCAAGGTGACCGACGACGAAATTACCTACAACTTGGGCTTAAGTGTTCTGAATTCTGATCCCAGCGGTCAGTTTACCCCCGCTGCTTTAGAAGGAACACCCATTAACTTAGAAGGCGTTAGTGCGACTCGCATTTTAGTGGCGGATCGCTTACCCGCAAAGACCGAGCTTCAGTCTGTTGACTTTACGTCCCTGCCAAGCGGTTGGCAAGCCGTCTATGCAACGGATACCGTCGGTGCCGGCAAGGCTGCTGTGATCGCGCCAGGTGGTGCGCTAACCACAGGAACCCAATGGACTGTGTTGAGTGCAGGCGATGCGATTCCAGCGAATGTAACCCGGATTGGTTTCATTAAAGATGGAACCGTCCAGACCAATACAACGGTTTCAGGCTTTAAGTTTACGATCAATACCGGCGGTTATACCATCGCAGATACATCTGCCACGATCGTCAACATGGCCCAATCTTTCGGTCAAACCGTTGGCGGCAAAACCGATGAGATTATCTACGATGAATCTGGGGACGACAATGCCAACAACTATGACGGCACCACCCCTCCTGACAGCACCGGAAGCAACTACGACTCAAGCGTTGGCACGATAGATGTGACGGGTCGGCCCACGGATTCGTCAGCCGCAAACCGAGACACCGATAATAACAACACGGGTTCTGGGTCTAAGGGTGAGGTCAGCTACATTCAAATCACGACCACCAGTAGCTCCATTCTCACAGGTCCGTTGAACAATGCCGATGCCAATGGTCCGGCGGGCGACTTTAACGACGACTTCACCAACCGCTCCACGGTTCTGCCTGACGGCACCGATACTTCGGAGAAAGGCGCAGCGCAGGTGACCCCCACGACGGTTCTGTTCAACAACACGGTGAAGAATCCGTCGGCAACCGCCACCATGTCCAACGTGACCGTGCAGCCTTTGTCGGCCTCTGAAGCAGACGGGGCAGCCGGCACCACGGGCAATTATGGGGCAAATGGCGATATTCCGAACCTAACGAGGGTTACGGTTGAGTACGACCCCGATGGCAACCCGAATGCGGGCGATCGCAAGGCGGTGTATGAGTACAACCAAGGGGATGGAACCTACGATCTGATTGAGAGCTACACCGACGGCAGCACAACTGCAGATACGACGCCTCGTCCGGTCAATGTGGGTGGTCTTGGGCCCAGTGCCACAAAGGATGTCAAGGTAACCGTGGAACTGCCCGCTGGAACGCCTTTGGATGTCTTGTCCGACTATGGTATTCCCATCGTTGCCTTCCCAGACGATAACGTAACCGCAGGAGTTGGTGACGGCTTTAACGGAGAATCGGTCAACAATATCACCATTGACCGCATCTACATTGGCTACATGAAGTTGGAAAAACAAGCCCGGATCATCGATACGGATAAGACCGTCATCAATGGCACCACTGGCAACGATACGAATCAAGACGCCGATACCAACCCCAATGTGGGCTGGACGAAGACCATTGGGTCCAGCGTCAAAATTGAACCGGGTCAGTATATTGAGTACCGGATTACCTATACCAACGTCTCATCCTCTGCTACTGGATTGACGGGTAACTCCGACCTTAAGGCCACCGAGTTCAAGGTGCTGGAGGATGGTGTACCTTCTGGAACCAACAACAACTCTTGGGCGAAGCTCAACACCAGCGGCACGGGACGGGTCACGCTGCACCAACAAAATACTGCGGCTGATAACGGAACCGTTGAATACTTTGACAGTGCTGCTTCACTGGGCAACACCGATCCGATCGATGGAGCTGAAGTGACCAAGTACATCAATGAAGTTGGCACCGTGAAACCCCAAGATTCCGGCAAGTTCCAATTCCGTCGTCAAGTTAGAGACGCTGGTTCTACGAACTAAACCGCTCTAGGCAACCATCGGCTTTGCTACGGCGTGTCGATGGTTCGCCACCCGCTATTGCCCCATCTATTGACTTTGCATTACAAAGGTTGCGAAACATGAAACGTTCATTAATGGTTGGTCTGAGTTTATTGGCTGTTGCCGCCGCTATTCCGGCTATGGGCAGCACCCCGGTTTTGAGCAATTTGCAGCAAGCCGGTAGCTCCATTGTGAAAAATCTGATGCAGCCCAAGGTTGAACTCAACTTGGGTGCCGAAAAGAAAGTGATGGCCATGGATACCCAAGGGAAACCCCAAGTCACTTGGCAATCCTTAAAGGGTGAAGTGGCGGTTCAACCCGGCGATGTGCTGCGCTATACCCTCACCAGCGAAAATGCGGGCGACAAACCCGCCAAGGATTTGGCTTTAACCCAGCCTGTTCCGGCTAAAACCACCTATGTGTTGGGTTCTGCCCTTGCCAATGGTGCGACCCTCACCTTCAGCATCGATGGCGGTCAAACCTTCGTCGATAAGCCCATGATCAAGGTCAAGCTGGCTGATGGCAAAGAAGAACTGCGTCCGGCTCCGGCTGAAGCCTATACCCATGTGCGTTGGGACTATAGCGAAAGCTTAGCGCCCTTGGCTGC
>JBAVRC010000522.1:0-3471 GCA_049694615.1 Thermosynechococcaceae cyanobacterium
GAATACGCCTTCGACCGTCCCTGCTTGCATCAAGTAACCCAAGCCAACGCCCTTCTCGTTGGCCGTAGTCGCCAATAAATCTAGCGCGGATTCGATGCAATCTTGCAAGCTAAAGGCTTGCAGTTCCAATTCAACTTTCCCGGCTTCAATCTTGGAGAAATCGAGGATGTCGTTGATGATGGCAAGGAGATGTTCGCCGCCGTTGCGGATCGTCTCGGCACAGAGTTGTTGTTCGTCATTGAGGGGGGTATCGAGCAACACGCTGGTCATCCCGATAATCGCATTCATCGGCGTGCGGATCTCGTGACTCATGCTGGCGAGGAAGGAGGTTTTGGCACGGGAAGCAGCGTAGGCTTCCTCGACCCATTTTTGGCGGGTGCGGGCCAACTCCACATGGGTTTTGACCCGTGCCAGTAGCTCTTTGGCAGAGAAAGGCTTGGATAGATAATCGTCAGCCCCGGCATCGAGTCCCACGATCGCCGATTCCTGACCCGATCGCGCCGACAACAAGATTATGGGAATATTTCGGGTTTTCACGTCTGCTCGTAGGGCTTGAATTAAGCCAAACCCGTCGAGATTGGGCATCATCACATCGCTGAGCACCAAATCGGGGCGTTCGCGCCGAATGGCGGTCAGGGCAGTTTCACCATCGGCAACGGCTTCGACGGCATAATCAGTCGCTAGCATCTGCGCCACGTATTGACGGAGATCGGCGTTATCGTCCGCCCAAACAATGCGGGGTTTGTCGGTAACGGATGGGCGAGGCGAGGGCGTGGGGCGGACGGTTGCTTGCGCGTCCCACCGACTAGCTTCTTCCACATAAGCGGCACCTCGGATCGCGGTCGACGCGGCATGACGCTGGGCACCGATTTGTTCCGGTGCAAGATGGGCCGTACCCGTGCGCACGGAGACGCGGAAAGTACTCCCTTGGCCTTCGGTACTTTCGACTCGCACTTCGCCGCCATGGAGAAGGCTCAATTCTTTAATCAGCGCCAAGCCAATCCCTGTCCCTTCATGCGATCGCGATTTGGCCCCCTTAACCCGATTAAAGCGATCGAATAATACAGGTAGTTCGGCAGCCGGAATCCCAATCCCGGTGTCGGTAACAATCAGCTCGGCAGTGCTTTCCAAGCATTGCAGGCTGACGGTAATACTTCCCTCGAAGGTATGCTTGAGGGCGTTGGATAACAGATTGAGAACAATCTTTTCCCACATCTCGCGATCGACATAAACCGTCTCTGGCAAAGGGTCAAGGGCACAGATGAATTCCAGTCCGGCCTTGGTCATCGCACTTTCAAAACTACTCGCCAATTCCGTGGTGAAGGTCGCCAGATCGACAGGTTCAAAGGAGGCTTGAATACGTCCGGCCTCAATGCGGGAGAAATCGAGCAGTGTATTGACTGACGAGTTTGAGCAATCGCAAGCTGTTGCGGTGGACGGTTGTTAATCGCTCGTAGCGCTCTGCGGGCAAAGGTTCTGCTTCTGCTAATTCATCTTCGATTGGCCCCAGCATTAAGGTTAAGGGCGTGCGAAATTCGTGACTGACGTTGGAGAAAAAGGCCGTTTTGGCCCGATCAATCTCCGCTAAGGCTTCCGCCCGTTTGCGGGCCGCTTCGTAGGCGATCGCATTGGACATCACCGCCGTCATCGCCGAGTCAAGAAGTTCGAAAAACGAGCGATAGACTTCATTCATAGGCAACCGCACGCTGGCACCCACCACCATCAAGGCCGCTGGGAGATCGGCTCCCGGCGGAGATAGGGGTAAGACCAAACCCGTCTGCAACGGTTCTGGATATGGCTCACAAACCAGCGGCGGAAAGCGTTCCGATAAGTTCTCTACCAGCAAGGTTTCGCCCGTCGCAACCACACTTGCAAAATTCCAACCGCGATCATCTACTGCGACCTCCACGGGAGTCGCCGCTGTGTCTGTACTCAGTCCCGTGGTCGCCACCAGATTGGTCTGTTTGCCTGCCTCATCTAACAGGTAAATCGTGACAAAGGGTAAATCCAGATTGGAATGGGCTAAGGTCTCAACTGCCAACGTAAATGCTTCTTCCAGGGATTGTCCTTTGCCAGCGCTTACCGAGAGATCCCGCAGGGTACGGGTGCGGCGTTGGCCGACCATTTTACTGGTGGTTTCGGTGACCGGATGAAACAGACCTGCGACTTTGCCCGTCTCGTCGCGAATGGGGCTAAAGGAGAAGGTAAAAAAAGTTTCTTCCAGATAGCCGAGGCGATCCAGAAACATGCGTTGGTCTTCTAGAAAAGCCGTTTTCCCTGACAAAGCACTATAGTACGCATCGCCAATCACCGGAAAGGCCGAAGCCCAACACTCGGTAAAATCCTGACCCATCGATTCGGGATGCTTATCCCCGCAGATGATCCGATAGGTGTCGTTATAGATTTGAGTATGCCGATCGCCCCAGACGAGGTCGAGCGGGAAACTAGAATTGAGCACCAAGCTGACGGTCGTCCGCAAACTCGCGGGCCAGTTTTCAATGGGGCCGAGGGGAGAATCCGACCAATCTTTTTCTCGCAGAAATTTTCCCATCTCGCCGCCCCCCACCAGCCACGAGCTTTCTGCCGGAATAGGGTTGACAACAGGGACAGGGGGAACGTCTGGCATAAACGACTGCCGAATGTTTTCGACGACAACATCCCAACCCTGGAGCGTCGTAATGACTGCCGCAACGCCCATGGTCAAGAAATGCTTACCGTCAGCCTCGTCTTGTTCCATCAAAAAAGCGACGGGGATTGCCTTCGCCGCCGATTCTTTCCTGAGCGCGACGATCGCTTGACACCCTAAGATTTCCCCATCGGCCAGGATGAGATCGGGTTGTTCTCACTCCACGACGTTGCCGACGGTCTTCGGATCGCTCCAGTCAATTGTGTCGATTCCTGCTTGGTTCAACCGTGTTGTGAGGGGCTTAAGTTTTAAGGAATCGGATGCGATCGCCAGTACCTTCATGCAGAATCCAAACGTGTAGGACAAGCAAACATTCGCTGCAAACATGCACCGCTAGTATATCGAAAAACGGTTGGCTCCAATTCCAGATCATGGGATTATTGGCCCCATCAATGGGCGATCGTGGTTAGTATAGGGTTTGGCTCTCAAGCCGTTCTGCTGGAAGGATTTATGCCCACGACGATACTGTTTCATATTACGGAAGAAACGACTTGGCAAGCAGCACAGAACCAAGGGGTTTACCGGGCGGCATCCTTGGCGACAGAGGGATTTATTCACCTGTCGGAGTCAGGGCAAGTCAAATGGGTCGGAAATCAGTTCTATCGAGGTCAGTCTGGGCTTGTTCTGCTGGAGATTGATGCCGATCTGCTTCAATCGGAGCTTCGTTACGATTGCGTTCCTGGTCATGGGACGTTTCCCCATCTCTACGGGCCGCTGAATCTGGATGCGGTGGTACGGGTTTGGCCGTTTGAGCCAGGGGACGATGTTCCAGTATAGGATTAGCA
>JBAVRC010000523.1:0-1899 GCA_049694615.1 Thermosynechococcaceae cyanobacterium
CTTTTATCCGTCAGGTCGGTTTAGATCGACTGTCAACCCATCTGGTTAATAACCCCGATCGCCAAGCCACGGTCCTTCGGGCCAAGATCACCCTGGCCCATCTACTGGAATTGGGACAACAGTTAGCCGATGAACAAACCCGCTTAGTGCGATCGCAACTTGCCCATGCCTACCTAACCGGAGCCACCAGCCCCACCCCATCCAGTGCGGTGGAGATGCCGACAGGTGCCTCCACGGCCAATCCGTTGTCCCATCGACAGTCCGTGGACTTAGACGCCGCCCTTGTCCCTGCCCATTGGCCCAGCCATGTCTCCTTGCCAGACATCCAACGGTTGCTAGAACAGGGGTTACGTCAGGGCGGAAGATTGAGCTTAGAAGTTGCCTCCCCACGGGAAAAAGCTGGGAATGTGTGGCGCAGTTGGCCTTGGAGTCAGTCCCCTGACAATGCCGAGCGGGCCGTTGCCAGTATTTTGGATTGCATTCAGGCCAATCCCCACAGTTTTGTGCGATTGATTGGTTACAACCCTCAAACCCAAACCCGATTGTTTCAGGAAATCATTGTGCGATCGCCGTAGGGAAGCCAATCATGAGATCGCATCGCTAAGGCTATTCATTCACAGAAGAACAGACCCAAAATACGGACAGGAATTCCAGGAGTCTACGGGCACCTTGCGTTAAGATCGAAGGCGCACCCCTGCGCAAGCCCATCATTTATGTCAACGCTGAGCGACCTCGAAACCCAATTGCATGCCTTACAAAAAACCGCTCAACAGGCGATCGCCGAAGTTGCAGCCTTGGATGCGCTAGAGCAATTGCGGGTCAACTATTTGGGTAAAAAAGGCGACCTCTCGCAAATCCTGAAGGGGATGGGTCGTCTGGAGGCGGGCGATCGCCCTCGGATTGGGGCTTTGGCCAATGAGGTGAAGGAGCTGGTGCAGTCGGCCCTAGAACAAAAAAAAGCCGACCTGCAAACCGCCCAAATCCAAGCCCAACTGGAGTCTGAAACCCTGGATGTCACCATGCCGGGGGTTTATATTCCCCAGGGTCGGATCCATCCCCTCAATGCCATGATGGATCGCGCCTTGGATATTTTTGTGGGCATGGGCTACACCGTCGCCGACGGCCCCGAAATGGAAACGGACTACTACAACTTTGAAGCCCTCAATACCCCACCCGATCATCCGGCGCGGGATATGCAGGATACCTTTTATTTGCCCGATGGCAACCTGTTGCGGACCCATACCTCTTCGGTCCAGATCCGCTACATGGAGCAAAACGATCCGCCCATTCGGATTATTGCACCGGGTCGCTGTTATCGCCGCGATACCGAAGATGCCACCCATGCGGCGGTGTTCCATCAAATTGAGATTCTGGCCATTGATGAAGGACTCACCTTCACCGATCTCAAAGGCACCATTAAAATCTTTCTCGAAGAAATGTTCGGGTCCGTACCGATTCGCTTCCGGGCCAGCTACTTTCCTTTCACCGAACCCTCCGCTGAGGTGGATGTGCAATGGAATGGCCGTTGGCTGGAGGTGTTGGGTTGCGGCATGGTAGATCCCAACGTGCTCAAAGCCGTTGGTTACGATCCCGAAGTGTACACCGGATTTGCGGCGGGTTTTGGGGTGGAGCGCTTTGCCATGGTGTTACACCAACTTGACGATATTCGCCGCCTCTATACCAGCGATCTTCGCTTTTTACGACAGTTTTAGGGACCTATGACACCTGTTCGACACACCATCCTCCAACTGGGCCATCCGGGGTTGCGACAACCCGCTCAGCACATTGACGATATTCGCGATCCAGCCCTTCAGGGGGCGATCGACGATCTATTGCACACCATGACGGAAGCGGGTGGTGTCGGGATTGCGGCCCCCCAAGCTGGAATTTTGCAGCAAC
>JBAVRC010000524.1:0-2841 GCA_049694615.1 Thermosynechococcaceae cyanobacterium
GCCCGGAATGGAATCACCAAATCATAAAAGCTGGTGGTTCCCTCACTAAACCAAAGGGAATCGGTGTAATTTTCTTGGTCGTAGTCAAACACCTCTAACCCTTTGGGACGGATGCGTTTTACATTCCACAAGTGAAAGAATTCGTGAGCCACTAAGCTCATGAATTTGTTATAGCCTTCTTCGGTCCCTAACCCAAATCGGGAATAGATTAAGGAACAAGCCATTCGATGTTCTAGGCCGCCGTAGCTATTCGCGGCCAGATGCAGCAGGAACAAGTAGCGGTCGTAGGGTACCCCGCCAAACAATTGGGCTTCCGTTTCAATGATTTTTTGAGTATCCGCGAGCACTCGGTCGATAGGCACATGGCCTTGCCCCCAAATGGCAAACTGATGCGGCTTCCCCAAAACGTCAAAGTCGTAAAGGGTATGGGTGCCTATTTCAAAGGGGCTGTCCACCAGTTCATCGAAATTTGCCGCAATGAAGGTCTGGGGTTGGTCGGGATGGGCGGGGAGGGGGGTGGAAATGTGCCAGTCGGGTTTAGAGGGAATGATGGTAATGGCGATCGCCTGTTGCTCCCAGCCCGGAACGCGGAAAAAGAGGGCGGCGGGGTTAAAGTAACCGTGGGTGATATCCAGGTGGTTGGTCCGCACGGTGAGTTCGTTGGCAAAGATGCGGTAGCGGATGACCAGGGTGGTTGGATTTGGGGTCTCTACCTGCCAATGATTCTTACTGATTTTTTGCCAGTTTAGGGGATGACCTTGTGGGTTCTCGGCGCTAAAATCTTGCAGGTGTCGCCCATATTCTCGCACCAGGTAGGAGCCGGGGGTCCAGACTGGAAACTTGAGATCGAGATGGGGTGCGGTCCAATTGGAAAGGGTTAAACGGACTTCAAATAAATGGGTTTCAGGATGTGGCATGGCCACGGTGTAATGGATTTGAGGGGTCGTGATTGTGGTCGGGATGGGGGTGGAAGAAAGTGCTTGCGTCATAAAATCAATGGTAGAAAAAATGGTTAATTAACAACTTTTATTGAGCTAAATAATCGCATCTAGAGAATCGTTAAATAGGTTTGTGTGGGACCAATCGGTAATGTCTTCAGGATTTGGTGTTGTAAATCCAGTTCAATACCCAGCGCCTCCAAAGGGATAACTCCTAGCAAAGGATTTCGTCCCCCCGGCAATTCCAAACACTCAAATGTCCCCTCCCGACCCAGTAGCGAAATCTTAGCATCCTGAAAAATCCGAGCCTCACTAATACCTGTAGCCGTCTCAACATCCACCGTCCTCAAAATTTCTAAGCCAAGCTGCTCAATCACATCAGCCGGCAAACAAAGGGTTGTGGCTCCTGTATCCACTAGCACGTTGTCCAACACGACTGAACGAATTTCAGACTTAGCCATGACTCCTCGCGTTGCCAATCCCTCATCCACACGGTTGGTGATGACTAGCGTGGTAATAATTTTTCCCATAGGTTCTTGTATGGTTTCGATCATGGCTCTCACTGGTGCGCTACCTTCAGTATCCCTAATTTATAAAGGAGATCGCCGATTTCAAATCGCCCGTCAAGGGGTTTCATGCTGAACAGCATCATCCACAGGCCAACCCAAACGAGTCGGTTGCTCATAGATGCGCTTGAGTGTATTCACATCCCTGACTGAAATGGGGGGCGGAACACGAACCTGGGCAAAGTACATCACATCATTAGGATTGGAGCTGTGCCCCCAAATACCCAGCCCATGGCCTAGTTCATGGCGAGCTGCTGCGGTTATATAGGATGGGGTCTGATTGGAGCGAATGTAAATACTGATGCGATGGGCCAATTCCCCGCGATCGCTCTTGTACAGTTCATAGCGCGTTTCCGCCGAGCGCACCCGTTGACCGCTACGGAATTGGGGTGGATTACCAGAAATGACGATATCGGCCTCAGTTGCCCCATCGACCTCCTTCAAGGGCAAATAGGGCTGCCAGTCCTGAACTGCCTGGGCGATCGCCCCTTGCCAAACCTCTGGTTTGATTAAAGCACCGGGTGGCGGCGGTGCGATGGATACCGTCACGGGCCAATCACTCCAGATTAAATACCCCGCAGGCACAGGACGAACTTGATCAAAATAGTCTCCCTGCTGCTTGGCATCCTTCCATTGGGCCAAGGCAGTCGGTAACGAATGGGGTTGAGCTAGGGGTTCGGTGCCCCAAGCAGCCCATCCGTAAAACAGGAGCGCTAGCCCTATCCCCAAAAACCAAAAACCAGCCCAGCGGCGATGCCTATCGTTCAACCCGTTCTGCATCATGAGACTCCCCCGGATTAAGGCAATCCCGAAAGGGTTTGTTGACCCGTAATCACTTCCCCAATGGCATAGGCATTAATGCCCTGTTGCGGAAACCACGCGATCGCCCGTTCGGCTTGATCTGGGGGAACAATCAAAACCATGCCGATGCCCATATTAAAGGTCTTAAACATCTCTGGCAGCGCCACATCCCCCGTCTCGGCCAACCATTGAAACACCGTTGGAATAGACCAACGGGAGCAATCCAAGGCAACAGACTGGTCCGGTTGCAAACACCGGGGCAAATTTTCCGGCAGTCCGCCCCCCGTAATATGGGCCATGCCACGAATGTCTAAACCACCCTGCCGTGCCGCTAAGACCGACTTGACATAAATTTGCGTGGGGGTCAGAAACACCTCGTCCAGAGATTGTCCAGCAAATTCAACCGGGCGATCGCCCCAGGTCAAGCCGCGATCGGCCACAATCTTGCGAACCAAACTAAACCCATTGCTGTGCACCCCAGAACTGGCCAACCCGATCGCCACATCTCCCACCTGGATGCGAGATCCGTCCAAGAG
>JBAVRC010000525.1:0-8291 GCA_049694615.1 Thermosynechococcaceae cyanobacterium
GTATTGGAGGCGATCACGTAGAATGCTTATAACTCAGAATTGTCCAGTTGCCTACCTTGTCTAACCCCGCCATGCAAGGGACGCTCGAATTACATCCACGGCTGGCTTATTTACATTTTCGCTCGCACCCCTGATGGCGAGGCCGTTATCCTGCTGAGTTATCGGTGGGGACGTGACCGAAAAGTTACTTTTGGGGTGCAGCAGACAGTTGGTTGTGAAAATTTGTCATCATTATTTGACATGAATCACGGGGTATCCGGAAAAGCTTGGGTAACACTTGTTTTAAGACAGGGAACATAGCGAACTGCTCAAAATAAGATGCTCTTGCTCATTGAACGATAATTGCAGAGAGATTGAACTGATCCCTAGTTCTATTTATTAGCCCCGCCAAAGGTAACCATATGGAATTTGCCCTCCATTCGTCCACGCCAGCTAAGGCTTCAGGTGAGGATAGACAACTCATACTTACGCTAGTTCAAAATTTAGAGTACTTATATCGCACTGCTAAAACCCTAGAGCTTTCGACGGATGACGTTGAAAATGCTTTGGCGCAGGTTAACAATCAAACCTTATCTGTCGTCGTCGTCGGTGAATTTAAGCGAGGTAAGAGTACCTTTATAAATGCTTTATTGGGGCAAGATATACTACCCTCTGACATTCTGCCGACAACTTCAACCATCAATCGTGTCGTATTCGGATTAACACCGTCAGTTACCGTTCGTTTCAAAGACGGTCAAGAGCAGTCAATAGCTATTGAACAACTAGAAAACTATGTCACAAAGTTAACATCCGATGCAGAAGCTATATCAAGTAGAGTGCAAGAAGCTTTAATCCACTACCCTTTACACTATTGTCGCAATGGGGTTGAAATTATCGATACACCTGGGTTAAACGATGACGGCATTATGACAGAAGTCACTCTATCTGTTTTGCGTCGGACAGAAGTTGTGATCATGGTTACATCGGCTATTTCACCTTTCGCTGAATCAGAAGGTACATTTCTAACTGATACGCTGCTAGAACAAGGAATTGATCATATTCTATTTGTTGTGAATGGAATTGATCATTTCAAAAACTCTGAAGATGTTGACCGTGTCCTTCAAAGCATCAAACAGCGAATTCAAAAACATATTCATGACTGGGCAAATGATCAGTTTGAAGAAGAATCGGAAGAGTATAGAGACTACATGAAACGCATGGGTAGCCCTCGCATTTATGGACTATCATCACAGCAAGCTTTGCAAGGTAAATGCACAGGGGATGCACTTCTTCTAGAACGTAGTAGATTCCAAGAGTTTGAAGCTTCACTAAATCATCTGCTGACAGAAGAACGTCAGCGGATCTCGTTGCAAATGTCACTAGAGGGGGCGATCGCTGCCGCCAATCAAATTCTCAACTCTATCAAGACTCAGTATAATGCTCTCCAATCACAACAGCAATTATTCGTAAGACAGTCTCTAAGTATTGTTGAAAGTATCTCCTCACTGCGTAAGCAGAGTCGAGAAGAGTGGAATCATCTTGATCGAGGAATTGTAAATATCGAGTCTGAGGTTACAGCAATTCTTCGTTCTTTTAACTATCGCCTTGAGCAAGCCGTAGAACAGACGATTGATAACACCTCAGTTGATATGTCTAGCCATTTGAATGGAATTACCAACCATTTTGCAGATCAGGTGGCGAACACATTAAAAGAAACAACATTAATCATTGAATCTAATATTACAAGAATTGCCAATCAAGAAACTGAAAAGCAATTAGCCAGACTCAAGACTATTGCAAGTTCTATTGATCGACAGATTCACCAAATTCAAGATCAATGCTTGCAAATTGGCATTGATTCTCTTATCGAAGATTCTATATATCAACATTGCAATACTAATAATCAAATTTCTTCGCATCGTTTGTCTAAACTATTTTCGGCAGACTCAAATCTATTTTTTATTCAAGAGCAACCCAAGGGGGGGTATACAGTCACAGGAGCTGTTATTGGATCATTATTCGGCGGTTTCGGTGCTCCAGTTGGAGCTGCAATTGGAGCAAGTTTAGGAGAGCAACGTCGTAAGCAAACTTTCAAACAGTTTTATAAGCCTGAAGTCTTGTCCGTGCTCAAAACACAACTTAGTTTGCAGAATATTAATCAGAAAGTAGATCAGTATATCACTTCGGCGACCAGAAACTTGAAAAGTTGTACACATCAAGCGAGGCAACAAACTGATATTCTAATAGATCGCATTGAACAAAATGTTTCTACTTTCCAAGGCAAGCAAAATATGGAAAATCTTTCTGAGCAAAAACGATTGGAGCAACTTATGTCAGAGATGCAGAAAGTTCTTGATGACTCGCACCAATTGTTGAATCGCTTTAATTAGTTCAAGCTAATTATTCAGTCTGCTACTAAACATGTACTCTTCTGGAGGAATCATCTAATGGAATCTACACCCAATCAGTCTCTCTCATTATCATCTTTAATTGATCAAAAGCAAGTCGTTATCACACTAATCACCGATTTGGAGAGATTGAGAACTATTTCCAAGAAACTAAGGTTGGACAGCTCAGTTGAACTTATTGATGATGTTATTGATCGCGTCAAGCAACAAGCTTTCTCAGTTGCTATTGTCGGTGAATTTAAGCGAGGTAAAAGTACATTGATTAATGCTCTCCTAGGAGCAGATGTTCTACCTGCTGATATATTGCCTTGCTCTGCTACTCTCAATCGCGTAACTCATGGACTCAAGCCGCAGTTGAAAGTCACGTTTAAAGATGGGCATGAAGAAGAACTAGAACTTGATCAACTCAAGGAATATGTAACCAAACTTACGCCTGAATCGGAAGAAACGGCTGCTACGATTGAGGAAGCTACGATTTACTACCCAATTCGTCATGATAATGTTGAGATTATTGATACGCCAGGGCTAAATGATGATGCAAGCATGACAGCCGTAACACTCTCCGTTCTTCCAAAAGTAGAAGCTGCGGTGATGGTAATGATGGCTCCTGTCCCATTTTCACAATATGAAAAAGATTTTCTAGAAAATAAGCTATTGACCAATGACCTAGGAAGAGTCATTTTCGTAGTCAATGCGATCGATCGTTGCGATAGTCCAGAAGATAAAGAACGCTTGCTGGGTAATGCAGTTAATCGTCTCCAGAAATATATTTTGAATCGAGCAGAAGAACAATTTGGAAAAGACTCAGAGGACTACAAAGTTTATATCAAAAAAATCGGTAAACCCAAAGTCTTTGGAATCGCGGCAAGGCAAGCATTAGCGGCAAAGCTCAACGGTGATGAAAATGCTTTGGTAGAAAGTGGTTTCGCTGAGTTTCAATCTGCTTTAGAAGAATTTTTGACAACTGGACAAGGAGCAGTGAGATTGCAGGTAGCAGTGAATCGAGCGATCGCTTCTGGATCTGAAATTTTGGCTGCCATCAATATTCAGGAAAATGCATTAGCGATGCGGCAGGAAGAATTCAATGTCGCTTATGAAAAATCGGTTGCTGAAATTGCTTCCTTACGGGAAAAGAAAAAGGAAGAGATGAGGCTCATTGATCGAGCTACGGAAAATGTTCGATACAACGTTCGACCATTGCTCAATCGCTTGGAAGATGAAATCAAACAAGCAGCAGAGCAAACAATCGATAATGCAGTTGTAACACCCACTGATTTAAAAAATAAAAAAGCTCTTAGCGATCGACTTGGGAAAGCAGTCTCAAATGCTGTTCAGAATGTTGGGCAACGAATGGCGAATAAAATTCAATCTGAAATCCAACAGGGCTTAGAGCGTGAAGTTGACCGATTGAAAGATTTTGCTGAGTCAGTTGATCAAACTTTGAAACAAATTGAGATGAACTTTCTATCAATTGATGCAGATGCTAACCGTAAAGTTAGTGGTGGTGGTGAGGCAATTGCTGCTGCCGTCTCAGTCTTTACTGGCTTTGGTGGTATCTGGTCAGGCTATAAGAAAGCAGGAGTTAAAGGCGCAGCTATTGGTGCAGCAGGCAGTGTTGCTACGGCTCTTGGTGGTGGAGTAGTGTTTGCTTTATTGGGATTACCTCTTGTTTGGCCTGCGATATTGGCACTTGGTGTTGTTTCTATTTTTACGGGGGGATGGTTAACAGACGTAGTCTTTTCAAGTGAGCGAGTTGACGCATTCAAGACTAACTATAAAGAAAAAGTTCTCAAAGAGATTGAGAAGCAACTGAAATCTAACCCTATTCATCAACAGGTTGATGAGCAAATTTCTCAAACCTTTGCAAGCCTTAAGCAAACCCTTAATCAAGAAGTTGAAGCACTACTTGATAACACCCAAAGCACCTTGTCAGAAACTAGCCGTAAGCGGGGAAGTGACTTGATGCAAACTGAAACTGAGCGTCGTGAATTGGATGAAGTTCGGGCAGAGACCGAACGCATCTTGGGAAATGCTCAACGGCTTTCAGATGAATTAGTTGAAATTTTAAGCGTATAAGGGAGGAGATGAGAATGATTGCCCACTCACAACCTGATCTATCCAATCCTACCCAAGCTGTTAGCCTGGATTTTGGAGCCTATTTAAAGCAACGGCAGCAAGAACTATCTATACATCTTGCAAGTGGCGTTCCCGACTACTCTTTTTCGCTTGATCGATCACTGCAAAAACAAATTTCCTCTATTGGTCCTATTCGGGCACTGACCCAGACAATAGTATCTTTTGCAGTTCCAATTCAGAAGCAAATTCAGCAGATGCAGAGTATTGCGGTAAGTCCTCGTCAATACCCTGAAATTTATGCCATTGGAGAGGAGTGTGCTCATCGTTTGGGAATTGGTATTCCGCAAATTTTTATTTGCTCAGCTTTGGAAGGATACGCTTGTACAATTGCAACAAATGATGTTACGCCGATGATCATTTTGTCGAGTGGCATTGCAGAGAGCTTGGAATTGGAAGAGCTGAAATTTGTTATTGGGCACGAATGTGGACATATTCATAATCTGCATGGTGTGTATAACACGGCTGTAGAGTTAATGACCAATGCCTTAGTCAGAACGTTTTTAGCGCAATTTGTCGCAACTGGACTCCCAAATTTACTAGATGCTGCTGAGAAAGTCATTCATGGGGGGATCATGCTCTTTCTTCTGCGTTGGAGTCGGTGTGCAGAAATTACCTGTGATCGTGCTGGGCTAATTTGCTGTGGCGATCTCAACGTAGCCAATGTTGCGCTCGCCAAGCTTATCATAGGTGGGGGTGAGCGCCTCAAAAACATCAATATTCAAGAATTTATCAACCAAGTTCACACTGTACAATCTACTCCTGTGAGGTTGCTGGAGCTGGCTAGTACCCATCCATTACTACCTAGGCGTATGGAGGCTTTAACTTTATTTGCTGAATGCGATACCTTCTATGCTTGGCGACCAGAATTACAGGTTTCTGAAATATCACGTAGTCAATTTGAAACTGATTCGCAATGCGAGAGAATCATTAGCATTATAAATAGCAAAGTGAGAACTAATTAGTCGTAAAAGTTGGTCACCCAATGAATGAAGACGCAAAACGCATTCTATTTTTAGCTGCGAACCCAAAAAATACTAGCCCACTTCGCCTTGATAAAGAGGTCAGAGAAATCGAGAATGGCTTAATATCGAAAAAGCCGGGGCAGTTTTGCTTTGAGAAAAAATGGGCAGTTAGACCAGTAGATATACAGCGTGCAATGCTGGAATTTAAGCCACACATTGTCCATTTCTCTGGACATGGGGAAGGCATTGAAGGGTTAGTCTTAGAATCTAACGAAGGGGACTTTGGACAGTTAATTAGTACAGAAGCTCTAGAAGGATTATTTAAGCTATTTTCAGATGAAGTTGAATGCGTAATCCTAAATGCTTGTTATTCTGAGGTTCAGGCAGATGCAATCAATGCTCATATCCATCATGTGATTGGAATGAATCAGTCAATCGGCGATAAAGCTGCTATTGATTTTTCTGTTGGTTTTTATGATGCGATTGGAACTGGGCGACCGATCGAATTTGCTTATCACTTTGGTTGTAACTCAATTCAGTTGAGCAGTAGCGGAAAAAGCATCAACCATTCACAGCATCTAATTCCTGTCCTAAAAACCAAGGCAGGAAAAAGTCTTGTCATTCCAGAATCACCCCAACCAACTCCTCCTAATTTAGCATCAATCAATTCTCTCAATATCTCTGAAGATGGTGAAGTTAGGCGAAGCTTAAGCTCACAGAGCCTAGAGATGAATCAACAAGAGTTGGTTATTAGGGAGAGGCAACGAGCCGTATCCGAGTTTGATGAATTGCTGAGCATACAGGCACCAATTTTATCTCCTGATCTACCGACAGACTTTCACTACAATCTTGAGCAACTTGCACAGGAATTTCTCGTTGGACTAGACGATTTTTCAGATTGGGCAGAAACCGAAAAAATTCGCAACGTGCTAGGGCGTGACTTAATCCGTAAGCTTCGAGCACAGGAAAAACAAATTCAGAAACGGTTAGACTCAGATTTCTCATTAGTAGTTGTAGGAGATTACAAACGAGGTAAGTCTACTCTTATTAATGCTTTATTAGGCTCCCAAGTTGTTTCAACCGCAGTCACATCAGAGACAGTAACAATTAATGTAATTCAGTATGGAGATTCTCTTCGAGTTGAAGCCTGTTTGGTAGATGGAGGGCGTGTCGAACTCCAGCCCGATCACCTGTCCTCTGAACGTCTATTACCTATCCTAAAAGCATTACCAAAGCCTGTTAGTCATCTATGCATTGAAGCACCAGCCGAATGGTTAAAAGGACTGTGCCTAGTGGATACACCTGGAACAGGCGATATCATGAAGCGGTTCGATAAGCAGGTACATGCCTACCTTTCGCAGGCTGATGTACTAATTTACGTAATGTTCGCGCCAGCCGCATTATCTGAGTCAGAACGAGCATTTCTTAAATGTTCTGTGCTGCCACAGGACTTTCCCAAAGTATTTTTCGTTGTCAATCGTTTAGATGAAATTAGTGAGATCGAAGCCCAACGATTGATGAGCCGAACACGTCAGCAAATTTCTAGCTCATTTCCTAATGCCAATATATTTGGGCTTAGCGCTTTAGATGAGTTTTGTCGTCTTCAGAGTCTGGAGCGTCCAAACCCTAGTCGTGCAGCAGCATTAGAAGAAGAGTTTCAGTTATTTCGCAACTGTATATATAACTCGATCCTATTAAACAAGGATTTGATTCAATTAGATCGCGCTACTGATCTAATGGATCAAATGCTATTTAGCTTTGAAACAAGTATGCTACTAATCAAAAATGCGATGCAATCGGATCAGCAGCGACTCAGTGAAGCGATTCGACAGTGTGAGAATACTACTTCT
Source organism: Thermosynechococcaceae cyanobacterium (assembly GCA_049694615.1). Lineage (GTDB taxonomy): Bacteria > Cyanobacteriota > Cyanobacteriia > Thermosynechococcales > Thermosynechococcaceae > JAAURS01. Next base: position 7,336 of record JBAVRC010000525.1, read on the forward strand.
GATCTCTATGCACGGCTAGATCAACACAAACAGCAAATACATCATAATATTGACTTGCTCTGCGAAGAAGCTCTAGGTTGGATGAACATCTTTATAACCCGCTTGGAGCGTGAGGCAATTGTGGCTATTCCTCAATTCGATCTGAAAGAAGTGCAGAAGCATTTTCACTTTTTTCTGACCGATGCTCTCCGTACAGCAGTGAGTCAATGCATAGATAGCCATTCTCCGTGTATTGCTGAAAGCGTTGACAAAACACTCAAGCTAATGACAGATGAATTCCAAAGTCTTTCTAACAGTGATTTATTCAATCTTGATGTAGCACAAGCCACTTTTGGCGACTTGCCTTGGACAAATCTTGATACCTTTAATTTGTTACTGGAACTAAGTGGTTCGGATGGGATCTTTGAGCTTGCAGGGCATTTGCTACTGCGACAAGCCAAAGATCTACAGGAGCTACGTCAATCCAGTCAGTATGTTAGACGACTGAAAGATAGTCTTCATCAACTACGCCAAACGGTGGCTCAAGAGGTACGATTGCTCTATGATAATATTGCTCAAAAAATTGAAACTCGTGTCACAGAAGTTTACCAGCAAGCCATCGAAGCCTCTATTTCTGCGATGCGGCAAGCACAAGAAATAGCCAGTCATGATAGTCAACATGTAAATAGCACGAATGAGGGTCTCCAAGAAGCTCTATCACTGTTATCTGATACTCGTATATTTCTGAAATCATTTAAGCAAAAACTCTGGTCAAAAGATGCTGTTGAAACTCATACAGATGCTTAAAATGTGCTGAGAAGCGGCGCGGGATAACAAATCGTTGCAGCGGCGGAATGGAAATAATCGGTGGGGATGCCAAGGTTGCTAGCCGCCGCTGAACTCAATCGTTAGCCCGCCAGCGATATCAGTGCTTTGTTCGCAAATATTTCGGTTTTTTGGTGTGAGATAGGGAGTGC
>JBAVRC010000526.1:0-1657 GCA_049694615.1 Thermosynechococcaceae cyanobacterium
GTAAACAACTGATCAAAACTCTAAAGACATCACTCAATGATTACGTCTTTCCTGGTGTTATAGAAGGTTATCTGCCACTGCCAGTAAGTAACCATTCAAGGGGCTAACGAAGAATTAAGGGTTGAGAGCACTATTGCAGGATAAATTGGAGTTCATGATTGAAGCACCAGAAATCGCCGCAATTGAGATCAACCCAGCCGAATGGCAAGCCACCCCAGAGAGTATTCAAGCGTTAGTGATGTACTTGATTGGGGAGAATCAACGCTTGCAAATCCGGGTAAGCCAGATCGAAGAACAACACCGGCAGAACTCACAGAACTCGTCAAAGCCCCCATCAACCGATGGATTTGGGAAAAAAGCGCCAAGCGAACAGCGAGGCTCCCAGAAGAAACGAGGTGGACAGCCCGGACACCAGGGAAATCAACCAAAGTATTATGAATTATCATCTGGGGATGGGATTGAAAACCATGTACCCGAAGTCTGCCGCGTGTGCGGCGTAGAACTGACAGGGGAAGACCCAGACCCCTATCGACACCAAATCCTCGACATCCCCCCCCTGCGTCCACACATCGCCGAACATCGGTTGCATCAATTAAACTGCCCGCATTGTGGAACAGCAACCCGAGCAAAACTGCCGACTGGGATTGGAGCCTCACAGTATGGAGAACGATTAAGCGCCACCGTAGCCCTCCTGAGCAGTGACCATTATCAAAGTCACAGCAAAGTGCAAACCCTGCTCAATCGGCTATTTGGGATAGAAATTTCGATCGCGAGCGTGAACCGATTACGCCACGAAGTCAGTGAAGCCATATTACCAGCCGTGCAGGCAGCGCAAGCATTTGTGCACCAGTCAGCATTTCTGCACAGCGACGAAACGAGTTTCACTCAAGGCAATGGCGACGGCAACAATCCAGAGGGTAAAAAAGGGTGGTTATGGACACTGGTGAGTGCATCAGTGGTTATCTTTGAAGTCGCGTTAAGTCGGAGCAGTGCGATTGCCAAATCGTTGATTGGGGAAGACTACAGCGGCATTGTGATTAGTGACCGCTACACTGGCTATAGCTGGATAGAGCAGTCGCGCCGCCAACTGTGTTGGGCCCATATCAAACGGGACTTAACCGCGATGAGTGAGCGCACGGGAGTGTCTGAGGGCATTGGATTGGCCCTGCTCCGTCGTCAGAAACGCCTGTTTCGCCTATGGCATCACGTTCGAGATGGCACTCTCAGTCGAGCTGACTTTCAACTCAAGGTTGCGTTACTGCGGCGAGGGTTTAAGGCAGAATTAGAAGCAGCGGTTGCCCTGCTAGGTTCGCCACGGGAGAAGACACCCCTGGCGAAAACGCTGCGAACTTGCCAGCAATTACTGAAATGGGAATCGGCGTTGTGGACGTTTGTTGAGCACCCTGGGATTGAACCGACGAATAATGCGGCAGAGCAGGCACTGCGTCCGGCGGTGATTTGGCGTCGCCTCAGTTTTGGCAGCCAGTCAGAGGCGGGGAGCCAATTTGTGGCTCGGATGTTAACGGTGATGACGACGTTGAAAGCCCAAGGACGCGATGTGATTGAGTTCCTCACCCAAGCTTGCAAGGCAGCACGCTTCGGAGACCCTATGCCCTCTCTACTGCCACAAAGCTAACCCCCTGGAATGGTTACTGAT
>JBAVRC010000527.1:0-3526 GCA_049694615.1 Thermosynechococcaceae cyanobacterium
GGTAAAACGATAGCAGCTTCAGAGCAAATTGATACTCTTAAGTACCTGGCACAAACCGTTGCAGTTGATAGTCCAAACCTAGATGCTTAAATCATTTAGATACTGCCCTCTTCATTTGCCGATTCAGAAGTTGCATGGTCTAACAACTCACTTTGAGCGAACTGCCGAAAAATATCGGTGCTGAGTTTAAATCTATTTCCATCCACTCAAGCAAACTGTTAGACTGTGGAAGATAGGATATGAAGTAGCGAGGGAAGCTCTTCTTCTTTTGCGAAAAGATGACGACAGGAAAATCTCCTCTTGCAAGAAAAATAGCACGGCGAAATGGCACAGTTTTGGTCATGCAAAATGAGTTCTTGAGCAAGTTGTTTCCGGGCGAAGTTGTTGATATCCCTCTTTGATCACTTTATTGAGGGAAATTTAGAATCGATATAGAACAACTCCGGTCCCTTGTCTCGCCAAGAGTTTACGCAGCATCCTTGGTGGGACAACCAAAGCGATTGGAAATATCTGCTCAACAACCTGTACTTAATCATCCAACTGTTGATTTATTTCAACTGGCTTAAGTGCTGGTTAGAAATCTTTTTCGTTCCTTCACTGCAAAGCGGCTTTGAGTAATTGACACACAAGATGAATCAACTCATTTGCCCATTGGTACATCAATTGAATCAGCAATTCATAGTTTCATCTACTTAGAGCGATCAAAGAGGGATATACCGGATAAGACATCTCCAGAAATGAGCATAGAGCCTTTGCGCTGCTATGGCTAAATCTAAGTTTTTGGAGATGTCTCATGAATATGTCAAAACGCTATAAAAAGCGAGAGGCTGAGCTTAGGTCTATTGTCATTAAGTAGACTTGGGTTGAAAACTGAAGGCACAGGTTAGAAAATCGAGTCAGATGATCCCGCAATGGAGAGGAACTATGAGAAAACACCTCAAGGCACACCTGACACGAGAAGAAGACCGAACCCTTTCCTCAGCCACTGGCTCTTGCAGATAAAAAATTAAAGCGCAAGGGCTTCTTTTTGACAAGCAGCTAAGGTTTGGCGTTCCGATGGGCCAATGCTTGCCAAGGCATGTAGCGAAGGCAGCGAGATTTGCAGATTATTGGAGGCACTGTTGTCTTGTTCCAATAGTTTGAGGTCGAGGCGGTTGCCTGTTTGTTGTCCAGTAAAGCAACTGTACTCAGATTGGGGATGGTAAATTGCACCCACCACTTGGGTTCCAGTTTGGGTAAACAGCAGGTAGGTTTTACCGAGTTGGTCGGCGATCGCCACTTCGCCATACAACTGGACAGGCTGTCCTTGCAAGGCAACTTGGAGCGGAACTGCATCTGCGGATAGATTGCCGAGCAATAGCCCCTGACTCAATCCGAGACCCATGCTGAACAGTCCTAAACCGATTCTGAAACGATGACCGATGGTTCCGTTGTGTTTGCCGTTGCTCATGGGGGTTGCTCCCGAACACTGGAAATAGCATGAGGGATAAAGCAACCGGGTTCAGTGACGCCATTCGCCGGGATGGTGTGACTTGCATCACATTTCATGATGCGATCGCCCATAGTTTTGTAAGATTTGCGTGAGACTATCCTGCAACTATTGCCTCAATGCCCCATGTTCCCTCAATAACAACGCTGCATTTGAGCGACCTTTGTCATGACAAACCAGAACGTCCCGGTTGGTCAATCACCTTTGGAGCTACCTGCGCAGATGCAGCGGCTGTTTGTCTAGACGATCAAAAACATCCCAATCAGGTCGAATTAACAATTGATGGCATTCAAACCTGCACAATTCAACTTCAGTGGGATTCCATTAATGACACTACTCGCCGATTTAATGCCGATCAAGAAGTCGCTACTGAATATGGAGCCTATGGTATAGCTGCACTCCTCATGCCCCACCTTACGCACCTCACTATCATTGAGCGATCAGTCAAAGGCAAAGGCTTTGGTTTCGATTTCTGGCTTGGCTCTATTGATGATGCGGAAACCTTGTTTCAACGCAAAGCCCGCTTGGAGGTTTCAGGAATTCGGCAAGGTTCTGAACGTATTATCCAATCCAGGGTTAATATAAAGCTAAAGCAGATCAGTCCTTCAGACATCGTGGCTCCTGGCTATGTTACTGTTATTGAGTTTGGCACTCCCAAAGCATTGATTTTTGAGAAATGCAGAACGTAGAAACACTCCACCGAGAGGCAATGGAACTGGTAGACCAGGCGGTTTTAGCTCGTCAATGTGGTAATACCGAGGCAGTCTTTGCATTGTCTAGGGCTGCATTGGCCAAAGAAAGGGCGGCGGCGGATTTGGTGGCCAATCAATTTGATCTAGAACCGACTCGCTCTGTTTTGCATCGCAGTGCTGCAGTGCTTGCGATAGAGTGTGCTTAACTGCGGGATGCAGAACGGTTAATTGGACGGGCACTGGCAGGTAATCCTCCCAAAGATATTGCGGATGAACTCCGTGATTTACTGTTAGATGAAGTCTATTCTCAACGCCAAGCAATTGGGTGACATCTAGGCATAAGTTCTATGAAAAATCTATGGCAAAACATAGGTCTTTATAATCATCGACTCGTCCCAGTTAAGTAATGCTGGGAAACAAATACCTGGAATAAAACGGATCATAATGGCGTTGCCCCATCAACGATCCCTGGCGATCGCCCTCTTACTGACTGGGGTTATTGTGTTCGGTCTTTCCGTGGGGCAGTGTTTTCCTGCTGGGTCTGGCTCTCCTCACCGCGTTTCTGAGGCTGAGGTGATCATCTTCCCAAATCAGCCAATTTTTATCACCGTTGGGGAATCGGTTGGGGATGGAGTATCCTGTTCATCAACAGGTCTAAATTTTGCTCTAGTGTATCGCTATGACTGTTGCGAGACTCTATAGGAACCGATGGGTCGTGATTGCAGGACTGGCAATCGCTTTAACCAGCCTAGGGGTTATCTGGCTGCGATCGCGTCCAACCCAACCACAAACCTTTCGAGAGTGGTGTCTCCCAAAAAATTCGCTTCCTGCTACCACACGCCATACGGTGGAAGTGCTGTTAGCGATTATGAACACCCAGGACTGCAATGCTGCCGGAAAAGCGGCTGATGCATCGGCCTACCAACCGAACTTACTACAGTTAGTTTTGCAAGATTGGTTGGGACGAGAGACCTATTGTAAATTGTGGACCCTGTGGAATAGGGTACCGTTTCCTCGGTCCGAAATGGCAGGACTAGGCAACCGTTTGGATCTGTCACATCGGCAACTGGTAGACCTCCGCCCGTTGGCGACTCTGGCCCAAATCTATCGACTCGATCTCAGTCATAACCAGATCCAAGATGTGGGTCCATTAGCCGCGATGACCTCAGTGTCACAACTCAATCTAAGCCATAACCAGATTCAAGAGGTTGCTCCCTTAGAACCTGTTTGAAAAGCCTCTGATCCCCTTGTAGCGCCATTGTGACGAGGCAATTGTAGAGTAAAGGGGTCGCTCAAGAGACCCCAATGATGATACGACCAGCATACGACACAGACCTCACCGATG
>JBAVRC010000528.1:0-6194 GCA_049694615.1 Thermosynechococcaceae cyanobacterium
GCCCATCGGATCTGGATGATCGACTACCGCCACATTCTCGTCGATCACCCCTCTTCCTTACACCTCTGGAATCGGCGCGGATACTTTTACTGGTCCTATCCTTTACCAACCCCCATTTGGCAAGCCGTGCCCAGCCCCGCTGTTAAGAATCAATTCTTTGCCATCACCGATGAGGACAACACGACGGGGTTGTGGATTGACCTATGTCCCTTCAAGGTGAAGCGGATTCCCCTTGACTTCCATGCCGACTGGATCAGTGTGCTGAAATGGGGATACCTTCTGGCAAACCCATCCGGCTGTTTGATGGGCTTAAATCGGCGTGGACGGGTTGTGGTCCGAGCCCAGTTACCAATGGTAGAGGGCGAGCGGATCGTTGCCCTATCCACCATCGAATCGACCCGGCTGTGGGTTGCGATCGAGAGCGATGGGGGGAAGCGGTTATATACCCTAGACTTAACGCCCTATTTACCCAACAGTCTGCTTCGTTTCTAATCGTCCGACGAAGCCTGACCTTCGCCTGCGAAAAACCATCGGGCTTAGGCTTTACCCTTTGGTAGTGAAAGATACAAATCCCCCGTTACCCTCTCCTTTACGCTTGCGCCATATATCAATCTGGCAAGAGGGCACATGGATCATGGCTGAAGTTACAACACCGGCCCATCAGACTGGCGATTTTTTCGTCGATTACGAAGAAAAAGTATTTCCCGATGTCAAGGCGGAGCCAGGAGAAAAAGCCTTGGTCACCTTCCATACGGTTGCCTTTGAGGGATCGATTGGGTTTGTCAATTTATTGCAAGCTACTCGTCTGCTGCGGAAGGGGTTTGAAACCTCCATTCTGCTCTACGGTCCCGGTGTCACTCTGGGGGTGCAGCGCGGTTTCCCGAAACTGGGGGATGCAGCCTTTCCCGGACATCAGAATTTCAATGACCAACTCACAAAATTTATGTCAGAAGGGGGCAAGGTCTATGCTTGTCGCTTTGCCCTGCAAGCCCTCTACGGTCATGGCGAACCTTCCTTAATTCCAGGGATTCGACCCATTAACCCCTTAGATGTGTTGGATCTCGTGTTGCTCCACCGCAAAGATGGGGCCTTTATCCTCGATACTTGGACCCTCTAGCGATGGACTATTCCCGTCAGGTGCGGGTCGCTGCGGTGCAGATCAGTCCCGTTTTGTTCAGCCGCGAGGGGACGACGGAAAAAGTGTTGACGGCGATCGCCACGGCGGCCCAAGCGGGCGCACAACTGGTGGTTTTCCCGGAAACCTTGATTCCCTACTATCCCTACTTTGCCTTTGTGCAGCCCCCGGTGTTGATGGGCAAGGAGCACCTGCGCCTCTATGCAGAAGCCGTCGAAGTCCCCAGTCCAGTGACCGACGCAGTGAGTCAAGCGGCAAAGGCCCACAGTATGGTGGTGGTTTTGGGGGTGAATGAGCGCGATCGCGGTTCGCTCTACAATACCCAACTTATCTTTGATGCGGATGGTACGCTGCTGCTGAAACGGCGCAAGATTACGCCCACCTACCACGAACGCATGGTGTGGGGTCAGGGGGATGGGTCGGGTCTCAAGGTGGTGGAGTCTGCTGTGGGGAATCTGGGGGTATTGGCCTGTTGGGAACATTACAACCCCTTGGCCCGGTATGCCCTGATGGCAGGGCATGAGCAAATCCACTGTGCCCAGTTTCCGGGGTCGATGGTGGGCCAAATCTTTGCGGATCAGATTGAGGTCACCATTCGCCACCATGCCCTGGAGTCGGGTTGTTTTGTGGTGAATGCGACGGGCTGGCTTTCCCCAGAACAGGTGGCACAAATTACCCCCGACGAGACACTCCAGAAGGTTCTCTCCGGCGGCTGCAATACCGCCATTATTGGGCCGGAAGGGAATCATCTCTGTCCCCCCATTACCGACGGGGAAGGCATGGCGATCGCCGATCTCGATTTTGCCCTGATTACCAAACGCAAACGCATGATGGATGCGGTGGGCCATTATGCGCGACCCGATCTGTTGCAGTTGCAGGTCAATCACAAGGTCCAGACGGTCATGGAAAACGGTTCCATGACCTTACAGCCCCACCTGTACCCCCTGGATTTAGCCCCCTTGCTCCCCACGCCCTAACCTGAACCGTCTTCCTGGAATGTATGAATAAGCAGCAATTACTGACCGACCTCCAAACCCAAGGCGTGCGATGGGTGGACACGGATGTGGGGGCTGCCGGACGCAAAGGCGGGGCAGGTCCCTCCGACCATAAAGCCATGACCCTAGCGGGTACCACAGTGATGGTGCCCATCTACACTGGAGCCGCAGCGCGATCGCCCTATACCGCAACCCTTGACCCCAACACGGAACAAGCGGTGCTGTCCTGGAACGAGCAAGCCATTGCCCCGATTACCTTTCCCCAGCCCCCGCAGTTTTACGGGTTAACCACTGCCGAGGGCATTCCCTACTGGAAAATTGCGCTGCTGCACAGCCGGGACGTGCTGGCGACCACGGTGCTGCAAACCTGTATGCGCTATCGCGATGTAGCCACGGCCTGTCAGTTCTGTGCCATTGAGCAATCCCTCAATGCCGAGCGCACCATTGCCCGCAAAACCCCGGCCCAACTGGCGGAAGTAGCGGAAGCGGCGGTGCGGCTGGATGGGGTGCAACACATGATTTTGACCACGGGGACACCCAATACCAGCGATCGCGGTGCCGCCTACTTAACCGAATGCGCCAGAGCCATCACCGCTGCGGTGGATTTGCCGATCCAGGCCCAGTGCGAACCGCCGGACGATTTTGTCTGGTTTGAGCGCCTGAAAGCGTCTGGAGTGGTGAGTTTGGGAATGCATCTAGAGGCAGTAGATCCCCAGGTGCGCGCCCGGATTATGCCAGGGAAGGCAGCGGTGTCCACGGATTACTACTACGAAGCGTTTGCGGCGGCAGTGCAAGTGTTTGGTTGGGGGCAGGTGAGCACCTACTTGCTGGCAGGCTTGGGCGACAGTCAGGAGATGTTGCTAGAGGCTTGCGATCGCCTCATTCGCCTGGGGGTCTATCCCTTTGTGGTGCCCTTTGTGCCTCTGGCGGGAACGCCTTTGGCGGATTATCCGGCCCCCACGAGCGAGTTCATGTATCCGCTGTATGAGCAAGTGGGGCAACGGCTGCGGCAAGCAGGACTATTTTCGCGAGAGATCAAGGCCGGATGTGCAAAATGTGGGGCCTGTTCTGCCCTGTCTACGTTTGAGTAAGGTGAACCCCTTGACTTACCAGTTCAAATTGGCTGCAACCTCCCAGGAAATCTCGGCTTACTTTGCCTTGCGTCGTGCGATTTTCTTGGAAGAACAGGGGCTATTTCAAGGCAGCGATGTGGATGATCTGGATGCGATCGCCTATCCCATTATTGCCCTGGACGAGGCACAGTCGGGGGCCGTGGTGGGGGTCGTGCGGATCTATGAGCCGGAGCGAGGGTTATGGTATGGGGGCCGATTGGGGGTGCATCAGGACTATCGCCGCGCGGGACGAATTGGCAAGGGGTTGATCTATAAAGCGGTGACGACGGCGAATACTTGGGGCTGCGATCGCTTTTTGGCCACGGTGCAACTGCAGAATGTGCGGTTTTTTCAACGGGTGCATTGGCGGTCTTTGGAAGAGGTGACGATTTGCGATCGCCCCCATCATTTGATGGAGGCTGATCTGAACTACTATCCGGCAGGGACAGAACCTCGGCCTGGATTGCCGATGTCAGAGGCGTCGTGATGTTAGCGGCTTTGGCAGCGCAACTGCGCCAGACGTTGGGGATTGAACAGAAGCAGGATATTCAGGCGATTTCGCAATCGTTTCCGGTTTCAGCGGTGCGTCCCGGCGATGACTGTGCGGCGATTCCCGATGGGTCGGGCTATTTGCTGTTGGCATCGGAGGGGATTTTGCCGTCATTGGTTGCCTCGGAACCTTGGTTTGCGGGATGGTGCGGGGTGTTGGTGAATGTGAGCGATGTGGCAGCAATGGGGGGACGGGCGATCGCCGTCGTGGACAGTCTTTGGAGCCAGTCCAGTCAGCATTGCGAGTTGATTTGGCAGGGGATGAAGGCGGCGGCTGAGGTGTTTGATGTGCCGATTGTGGGGGGCCATACGAATGGTCATAGCCCTTACGAGGCGTTGTCGGTGGCGATTTTGGGGCGGGCGACGCGGTTGATCACGAGTTTTAATGCGCAACCGGGCGATCGGCTGTTGGTGGTGGCGAATTTTGACGGGAAGGCGCACCCGCGTTATCCGTTTTGGGATGCGGCGACTCAGGCGGATCCGGTGCAACTGCGTGGGGATTTGGAGCTGTTGCCGATGTTGGCGGAGGCGGGTCTCTGCGATGCTGGGAAGGATATCAGCATGGGCGGGATTGTGGGGACGTTGCTGATGTTATTGGAGACATCGGGTTGCGGGGCGGTGTTGGATTTGGAGCGGGTGCCTTGTCCGCAAGGGCTGACGCTGGAGCGTTGGTTGGTGAGTTTTCCCAGTTATGGGTTTTTGTTGAGTGTCCGTCCTGAGCGGGTTGAGGCGATTCAGGGGATGGTTCGGGAACGGGGTTTGGTGTGTGAGGCGATCGGGTGGGTGGAGCCGACTCGGACCCTTGTGTTGAAGTTGGGGGCTGAGCAGGTGGTCTTTTGGGATTTTGCTCAGCGGGCTTTAACCGGGTTTTAGAGACGAGGTAAGGCCAATGCTCCATAACACAGTGACTACTCTCTATCGATCAAGTCCCGATAAGTAACTGCTCAATCACTGCTGTTCCTCTGAGGGAGAGGTTTATAGCCGACACTATGTTACGACAGCCTCTCGAAACTGGCCCTGTTCTCCAGGGCATAAAAGTCTTGAAGACCTCTCCAGACTGCTGTAGAATTGCTGCCACACTTTTGAGACTCACCAGAACATGCAGACCGTTTTCAGAGCCAGTGCGATCGCCTTACTCACCTTCACCACCCTTGCCCCTTTGGCCACAGCCCAACCGACCTTACCTACCCCTCTCCAACGGCCCATCATAAAGCAGCCGTTGCGATCCAAGCTGCCCCACCAACCTCGGCGACGAGTGCAAACACAAGCTGCCAGCATTACCGAGTGGCCTCTCACCGATATCGGCGCTGCATTGCCCTACGGGACGTTAGTGCGGGCAAAGAATGGAAATTTCTATGGCGTTACCCGTTATGGTATTGCGTTTAAGATGACGCCAACTGGCACCTTGACTAAGTGGGCCACTTTGAAGGGTCACCCTTCTGCGGGACTTGTGCAAGGCATTGATGGTAATTTCTACGGCACCACAGCCGATGGCGGTTCCCTGAGCCTTTGTAATGGCTTCGGGTGCGGCACAGTCTTTAGAATAACCCCCGCAGGTAAACTGACAACGTTAGTTAAATTCGACGGGTACACCACGGGTAGAAGCCCAAGTAGCAGATTAATTCAAGCCAGCGATGGGAATTTCTACGGCACCACATCCTATGGCAGTTCTGGCGGTGCCGGCACGATTTTCAGAATGACGCCAACGGGCCAACTCACCACGATTGTGAGGTTTGACGGCACTAATGGGTCGGAACCTTATGCTGGACTCATCCAAGGGAGCGATGGCAATTTCTACGGCACCACAGTTTATGGAGGACCAGATTCATGCGGTACAGTCTTTAGAATGACTCCCGCAGGCGATCTCGCAACATTAGCGAATTTCACTACTGCCACAGGATGTAACCTCTATGCCAGCCTCATTCAGGCCAAAAATGGTTATTTTTACGGTACGACCTACCAAGGTGGAACTTATGGAGGAGGTACCGTTTTCAGGATATCTGCCGCAGGAGTTCTCACAACGTTAGTCCACTTTGGTTCAGGTGGTGCCACAGGGATGAACCCTACAGCAGAGCTACTTCAGGCTAAGGATGGTAATTTCTATGGCACAACGCCCTTCGGTGGCTTCGGGCTAGCAGGGACCGTCTTTAAAATGACACCCCAAGGTTCAGTAACTACCTTGTTTGAGTTTCCCGGCGGGGGGGTACCTGAGGGGGGGCTCGTCCAAGCCAATGGGGGTTTCTATGGAATAGAGTACTTTGGCAACAGTGTGTTTAAGCTAGTCCCCTAGCCCACTAGACATCTCCAACATATAATCTCTGATTTAATTTACAATAGTAAATAATATTTCTCAATCTAAAAATATGAGCTTAATATCTGAACTTATCGATCAAAATCCTGAAA
>JBAVRC010000529.1:0-3374 GCA_049694615.1 Thermosynechococcaceae cyanobacterium
ATGTTCTGCTGACTCTGCGGAAAAAGATTGGATAGCCTCCGTTCTAACTCATCGGATTCCGAGGGAATATCCAGGGCGTAACCGGGCATCCGCATATGATCGAAGCCGTTGGGGTCGTATCGCTCAAAGGTTACCTCTTTTTCTAAACCCAGCTTTTTCAGAACTCGATTGACGGTATTACCTTCGCCGCAGTCCCAAACGTAATGGAGTTGCGCATTAAAGTCATACTTTTTTGCCATCGTAAAGGTGTGACCAAACCCACCCGGATTCTCATGGGCTTCTAAAATCTGCACGCGCTTCCCGGATTGGGCCATTAATGCCCCAAAGACCAGTGCAGACAATCCACTACCGAGAATTAGGTAATCTGTTTTCATGGGAGAGTTCCTCTATGAACTGCATCGGAGAACTTTTTGAATCAGAAAGATTAGGGTTGTTGATTCAATAAATGCCATTGATAGGCGAACGAACCCAGAATCATTGCTGCCACAAATAAAAGAGGATTCCATATTCCTAATACCAGTGCCGTAAGTCCCGGTCCAGGGCAATAACCTGCAATGCCCCAGCCTACTCCAAAAATGGCAGATCCAATCACAAGGGGCTTATCGATATCCTTGCGGGTGGGCAGTTGAAACTTATCTTCCCAGACGGGATGGGCCATCCGCAGGACAAATCTAAAGGCAATGATCGTCACGCCTGCCGCTCCACCCATCACAAAGAGAAGAGTTGGATCCCAGGTTCCAGCCACGTCTAGAAAACCCAGAACGCGATCGCGGTCTACCATCTGCGACAATCCCAGTCCTAGTCCAAATAACACCCCGCAGATTAACGCTATCCAATTTTGTTTCATGTCTGGAACCCTCCTAACCCAATCGATCGTCCAATCCCATGTCGTACAATAAAAACGGTCAGTATTGCCGTGCTCATAAAGGTCAACACTGCCACTAGCGATCGCCCCGAGAGTCTCCCCAATCCGCAAACGCCGTGACCGCTAGTGCAACCGCTCCCCATTCGGGTCCCGAATCCTACCAAAAAACCGCCCGCAATCATGGCCCAGGGGGCAAAAACCGAGCGGGGCGTTGGCTGAGGCGCAAGGATATATTCGTAAAGGGCCCCTCCTCCCAGCATTCCGACTAGAAATAACCAACGCCAGGATTCGCGATTCGTTGCGTCGATCGCGCCGTTTAAAATCCCGCTAATACCCGCAATCCGACCATTGAAGGCCAGTAGCAAAGTGGCGCTCATGCCGATCAGGATTCCTCCCGACAAGGCCGCGAGCCAGTTAAATTCAGCCATATCTACCTCTTCCCAAAAGTACGGAGATGCGATCGCATTTGTTTAGCGCATGGCAGTCGCCAGAACTTTGCCGCAGAGCTCATTGGCAGGGACAGCCTCCATCATCTTCTTCGGATCGGGAAGGTTTAAGTTGCCCATCAATTCGATAAATCCATCCCGCGTCCGTCCGGCAAACCTGGGATTCCAGCGTTTTTCTTCGCCAATCGTCGACACGGAATGTCCGCGATAATCATGGGCTGGATACACCAAGGTTTCATCGGGGAGGGTAAATAGGCGTTGAGTCACGGAGTCGTATAGAGTCCCCGCATCCCCGCTTTGGAAATCGGTGCGTCCACAGCCTCGAATGAGCAGCGCATCTCCCGTCAGAACGAAATCCGAGTTAACCCAATAGGCATAGTGACTATCCGTATGCCCCGGCGTAGCGATCGCCTCAATCTCGATACCGCCCACTCGCAACTGTTCTCCATCCTTGAGGAATCGGTTGGCGCAAGTCGTCTGAGCGTTTTCTGGCACCGCGCTCTCGCAACCCGTGAGATCCCGCAGCTTTCCCGTTCCGGTAATATGATCGGCGTGAATATGGGTTTCCAAACAGCATTTGAGGGTTAATCCAAGCTCATTTATGAGCTTTAAGTCGCGTTCGACTTGCTCTAGGACTGGATCTACCAATACCGCCTCTTGCGTCAACTGATCTGCGATGAGATAGGTATAAGTCCAAGTATCTTGGTCGAATAGTTGTCGGAATAACATCGCGATGCTCCTTCAATCTGAATGATATCTATCAATCCATCGGTTTGCGGAGAGTCGGTTGGGTCGGGGGCAGGGGGTCTTCGCGCCAGAGCACGAGGGGAAGACTCATGATACCAAGGGCCATGACTAACCCTGTCATGAACCACATGAGCCAACGACTAGGTCGATAGTCTTTCTGTTCGATCTGACAGAAGGCTTGATTGAATCGCCAGACCGCAAGCAGCATCGTCAAGAGTCCCGATAAGACTAAACCCGTTCCTAGATTCTCCGAATTCAGGACAGGATGAATCATGGGGTACCGATTGGTCATCGCAAGATGGATCTGTCGGGTGAAGAGGCCAAAACGGGCGATCGCAAACCCAAACGCAATCAGAGCTAGGGCGGTCCGTAGCCAAGCTAGAAAAGTTCGCTCATTGGCCTGGTGATCGCGCTGACGATTGGGGTCGGTATTTGGGGCGGACATCAGGGTTGGTTCTAGGGTGTTGCCGATTGAGTCCTGGGTTGCATGGATGCAATATGTTCATAGATAAATAATTTAAGGTTGGGATGTGCCTCATAATCAAAGCCCATTGTTAACCCTAATTCCAAGGTCTGCTCTGGCGTCAACGCTCGACATCTAGCAATCTCCATTAACGCTATTGCACTGGCTCGACGCGCTGAAGCACAATAAATTAAAGTAGGTTTTGGCAAAGTCTGTATAGTAGACAAAACCTGCTCAGCCAGCGTTGAATTCAGTCGATCGAGGGGAACCGGAACATTTGCATAGGTCAGTCCTAATGCTTCGATGCGTTGCTGTTCGTCGCCTAACGCCCCCAGTTCGTCGGGCGATCGCAAATTCAGTACAGACTTAAACCCTTCCTGGGGCAATTGTTGGATTTCTTCTGGCGTCGGTTGTCTAGCGATCGCACAGTCTTCGTCAATGCGTTGAAAAAATTCCATGTTGTGGGCCTCTCCAGAATACGGTTCATGATCCATCTCCTGCTGGGCAGGTATCATTTCAATCCTATGAGAAGAATTTGAAGAACCTGTGATTATTTCAGATTCTCAACAACTGACTTGAGTTTGGCCGGAACGTCTGTTGCTACATCTTTTAGAACAAGACTTGCGATCGCCGATATGGACGCAATTTGCTCTGCCGCTAGGTTACTTCTACCGTCTCATTCTTCAGTACAATAGAGGGGGAAGCTAGTTTCCCAAAAATCGTCGAGTTCAGGTGCTTGCTCCTGCAAGCTACGGTTATGTTAAGGCGATTTAAAGTACTTTTTTCATTGTTGTTGATCGGGGCGAGTATTTTCTGGCAACTGCCCGTAACCGCCCAACAGCAACCCACACAC
>JBAVRC010000530.1:0-2437 GCA_049694615.1 Thermosynechococcaceae cyanobacterium
CTTGCGGCCTGTGTCCAGAAGACAGCGAAACCGCCAACAGCCCCAACGTCGTCGAACTCACCAACGGCTGTTTATGTTGCACCGTCCAAGAAGAATTCTTACCCACCATGCTGGAGTTGCTGAAACGGAGAGAATCCATTGACTGTATCTTGGTCGAAACCTCAGGATTGGCCCTCCCCAAACCCCTCGTCCAAGCCTTTCGCTGGCCAGAGATTCGCAACGCGGCCACCGTCGATGGCGTCATTACCGTCGTAGACTGCGATGCCGTTGCCTCAGGCCAACTGGTCGGGGATCTCGACGCCCTAGAAGCCCAACGCCAAGCTGATCCCAACCTAGATCACGAAACACCCCTAGAAGAACTGTTTGAAGATCAACTGGCCTGCGCCGACTTGGTAATCCTCAATAAAACCGATTGTGTGGACCCTGCCACCCAAGCCAAAGTCCGTGCCTTCATTCAGGCGGAACTCCCCCGATCCGTCAAAATTGTGGCCAGTGCTCACAGCACCTTAGCCCCCGATGTCCTGCTGGGGTTTAATGCCGCCGTCGAAGACGATCTACACAATCGGCCCAGCCACCATGATCACGAAGCCGACCATGAACATGACGAGGAAATTACCTCGGCGCACGTCGTCCTCAACCAAACCTTCAACCCCAAAGCCCTGCAAGCACAACTGGCCGAACTTGTTGTCGAACAAGAAATCTATCGCATTAAAGGGTTTGTCCATGTGGCCCGTAAACCCATGCGATTGGTCCTCCAAGGCGTAGGCCAGCGGTTCGACCAATTTTACGATCGCCCTTGGGCCACCGATGAACTGCGCCAAACTAAATTAGTGTTTATTGGCAAAGCCATTGATACCGCAGCCATCGAACGTCGGTTGTCGCTGCTGCCCGCCTAGAACGGCGCTAGATGCGCTTGAGGATACTCAGACCATGACTGTCCGTACCGCAGGTTTGTAATAACCCGTAAGCTTGCCCCAGTTCTTGCACCTGTTGGGTCTGTTCAGGGCTGGGCTTCCAGGGATCCAGGTTGGTATAGCAGTAGTAGGACTCCACCCCATCGATCCCCAACCGCACCGCTGCTGGGATCAGCTCACTGGGCGATCGCCTGTACCGAGCCGGATGGGCTAAGACCGCCAACCCGCCAGCGGTTTGAATGGCCTGAATCACTTGAGAGGCTTTCATCGCCTCACCTCTCGGCGACTGTCCCCCTAAATAGGGCTTAATCACGGGATGGTTGGGGTCAAACCCGTAGCCTAAAATATGAACCTCCGTGTCAAGCAACGCAGCGGTAATTTCAATCCCGGCCCATAAAGTGGGTGCTTGCTGATGCTCAGAGAGTTGTGCTGTCCAATGATCTAGCCAGCGGCGGGCTGCTTGATACCCGGCGACCGTATGGTGATCGGTAATAGCCAACCCCTTGAGGCCGTGGGTGACCGCCTGTTGTACCAAGGCTTCTGGACGCAATTGACCGTCCGAATAAACTGTATGGAGATGAAAATTATAGGCATTGGGACAACTCTCCGGTTGAATCGATTCAAAAACCGATTTTAGAGAGGTTACGGCCCCCTGCACCCCTGGATTGAGAACCATATCGGCGCTATCCCGCTACACGCCCATTGCCATCTTAGTCTATTTCAAAATTTAGGCTGGTCTTGGCGATCGCATTGCCTCTGGGGTGCAGTATGCCTGTAGCTGATCGGATGGGTCTGGATCCTCAAGCCTCCGACTCCGGTGGTAAGGAGGACGGATGGATAAAATGGGTTAAAAAAGCACCCAGCAGACCGATGGCAAACCCTGCAATATTACGGACAATCGGCAACCATTCGGAGGTTCTGACCAGCACCGGACCCAAACCGAAGGAGATAAACAACATGCCCCACAACGGCGCAAAAATTAAAGCCCACTTCCAGGCAAAAAACTGACCGGGCTTGCGCGGACGGGCCGCAAAACCGCAGATAATGCCCCCCACCACAGAGGTGATCAGGGTCAAAATCCATTGTTCTTGGGGGAGTCCCGGCACCACGCCGCAACCGCCTCTGCGCAAGCAGGTCTCCACAGCGGTCAAGGACTGTAAAATCGATTGGTCCTCGCCATTGTCCCGCACAAAATATTGATTGCCGAAGCGGGTTTGCAGCTCAATCCAGAACGTGCGCGGCAACAGCGGGTAGAAGTCATCCCCGACGGCAAAACTCAAGAGATTGCCGCCCTTGCCATCGGCCACAAGCACTAAGCTTTTGGCATCCAGTTTCCAGAAATCGATCACCGCTCTGCCAGGGGTTTGCTCAAATTGCGTGAGCACCCGTAGCTTCCAACCGGTTTCTGCCTCAAAGTCGTCCAGCGATCGCACCAAGTTGTCCCGTTGCAGGCTGGTGAAGGTTTTTGCCAAGTCTACAACCGGGGTTGGCACATCTGGCAAGAGCTGCGGATTGTCGTAGGC
>JBAVRC010000531.1:0-10583 GCA_049694615.1 Thermosynechococcaceae cyanobacterium
CATTGATAGCTTTGAAAGGGCGCGAACCCAGATTAAACCGCAATCTGAATCAGAGGATGCCATTCAAAAAAGCTATCAAGGCGTCTACAAGCAATTGGTCGATTGTCTCAAACGCATTGGTGTGGCACGGATGAAAGTTGAAGGTCAACCCTTTGACCCTAATTATCACGATGCCGTTATGCGCGAACCAACCGATCAACATCCAGAGGGGACGGTGATTGAAGAACTGCGGCGAGGATATTTAATGGGGGATCTGGTCCTGCGCCATGCCATGGTCAAAGTTGCGGCTCTCCCAGAGGGCGCATCCGCTGATGCAGAACACCCAGGAGACGCTGCCGTAGAAGCGTCCTGAAACGCTTAGGTCAGATTTACGGGAATTATGGGAATCATGAAGAAAGATGCCAATTTCGGGCCAATTGCGGCCTAGCTTGTTGATTGAGATGCCAAATTTCTGTTTGCTGTATTAAGGCTATGGGCAAAGTCATTGGGATTGATTTAGGAACAACCAACAGTTGTGTTGCTGTTTTAGAAGGCGGTCAACCGGTTGTCATTACAAATGCCGAGGGGGGTCGTACGACCCCTAGTATTGTCGGCTTCGGTAAATCGGGCGATCGCCTGGTTGGACAACTGGCCAAGCGCCAAGCCGTCACCAATGCCGAAAATACAGTGTTTAGCATCAAACGGTTTATTGGCCGACGGTGGCAGGAAACCCATGCCGAGCGATCGCGGGTGTCCTACAGTTGCATTGCCGGACGAGACGATACCGTGGATGTGCTGATTCGCGGCCAAGCCTATACCCCCCAAGAAATATCGGCTATGATTCTCCAAAAGCTTAAGCAGGATGCCGAAGCCTATTTGGGAGAATCGGTGACCCAAGCGGTCATTACCGTCCCCGCCTATTTTAGCGATGCCCAGCGTCAAGCCACCAAGGATGCGGGGACCATTGCCGGACTAGAAGTTCTGCGAATCATTAACGAACCCACAGCGGCTGCTTTATCCTACGGTCTGGATAAACAAGATCAAGATCAACGGATTTTAGTCTTCGATCTGGGCGGCGGCACCTTTGACGTTTCGATTTTACAGATGGGCGACGGTATTTTTGAGGTCAAAGCCACCGCAGGCAACAATCACTTGGGTGGAGACGACTTTGACGATGCCGTTTTGCGATGGATGCTCGATAATTTCCAACAGCAGGAAAATATCGACTTATCCAAGGACAAGATGGCCCTGCAACGGCTGCGGGAAGCTGCCGAGAAAGCTAAAATCGAGCTTTCCAGTACCATTACAACCTCCATCAACTTGCCCTTTATTACAGCGGACGAAGCCGGACCCAAGCACTTGGAAATGGATCTCACCCGCGCGAAGTTCGAGGAACTCATTAAGTCCCTGGTGGATGCGACCCTTGAGCCCATGGAACAGGCGTTGAAGGATTGCAATCTAGAACCGGAAAGCATTGAACGCATCATCTTGGTCGGGGGATCAATCCGTATCCCTGCGGTTCAAGACGCAGTGCGGCGCTTTTTCGATGGCAAAGCACCCGATCGGTCCGTGAATCCTGACGAGGCGGTGGCCCTAGGCGCAGCAATTCAAGCGGGGGTGTTGGGTGGCGAGGTTAAGGATCTGCTGTTATTGGACATTACGCCCCTCTCCTTAGGAATTGAAACGTTAGGCGGCGTTTTTACCAAGATTATCGATCGCAACACCACCTTGCCCACCAGTCGCTCCCAATCTTTTTCCACCGCCACCGATGGTCAGACCTCGGTCGAAATTCAGGTCTTCCAGGGCGAACGGGCCATGGTCAAAGACAATAAGTGCCTAGGTAAGTTTGAGCTAACTGGCATTCCGCCCGCACCCCGAGGTGTGCCCCAAATTGAAGTCACCTTCGATATCGATGCCAATGGCATCTTAAATGTCTCGGCGCAGGATAAGGGAACCGGGTATAAGCAAAGCATTCGGATTTCCAATACAGGCGGATTGAGCAGTCTTGAAGTGGAACGGATGCGTCAGGAAGCTCAAATTTATGCCGACCAAGATCGCAAACAACAGGAAGTTGCGCAAATCCGAAATCAGCTCGATAGTCTGATGTACAACTATTCGTCGATTATTCGCGACAGTGGACATTTAGCGAATGCGGTCATCAAGCAGCGCGCAGAAATGGTCATCCAGGAAACTCAGGCCCTGTTAAGCCAAAACACGGTCATGCCTGATCTGTTACGCCAAAAAACGGATCAACTGCAAAAAATAATTCTAGAATTGGGAGCAAACGTTTACCAGACCTCCGCGCAAGCACCGAACAGCGTGAGGTCCTCGATGGTACAGTCAGAACCTGTTAATGTAGGGTCTAGTGGCGATTCGAGTTGGGGTATATCGAATGAGGAAACCATCGTTGGCGATATCGGCGATATAGATGAAACGGTCGTCACGGACTACGAAGCCGTTGACTAGACGCTATTGTAAAGAAGTATGTTAGCGCTATAACTAAACCTGCACCTTATGGCCCGCGATTACTATGAGATCCTTGGCGTCTCCCAGAGCGCCGATGCAGATGAGCTAAAGCGTGCCTACCGTCGCTTAGCCCGTAAATATCATCCTGACGTCAACAAAGAGCCTGAGGCTGAAGATCGCTTCAAAGACATTAATCGTGCTTATGAAGTGCTGTCCGATGCTGAGATGCGATCGCGATACGACCGTTTTGGCGAGGCGGGCGTCAGTTCTGGCGCAGGGGCGGGCTATCAAGATTTCGGCGACATGGGCGGGATTGCCGATATTTTTGAGAGCTTTTTTGGCGGCTTTGGCGGCGTGGGCGGCCAAAGTAACCGCCGTCGCTCAGCCCCGACGCGAGGCGACGATTTGCGGTTCGACCTCAAGCTGGATTTTCGCGAGGCGATTTTTGGCGGCGAGAAACAAATTCGCATTACCCATTTAGAAAGTTGTGCCACTTGTCAAGGGGCTGGCGCGAAGCCGGGAACCCGTCCCCAAACCTGTAATACCTGTCAAGGGAGCGGTCAAGTGCGACGCGCCACCCGAACGCCCTTTGGTAACTTTACCCAGGTCTCGGTTTGTCCAACCTGTAATGGGGCAGGGCAAACGATTTCGGAAAAATGCGAGGATTGCGGCGGTAAAGGCCAAAACCAAGTCAGTAAAAAGCTGAAAATTACGATTCCCCCTGGGGTTGATACCGGTACGCGCCTCAGGGTTTCCAATGAGGGCGATACGGGACAACGGGGCGGCCCAGCAGGCGATCTGTACGTTTATCTGTTTGTGCAAGAAGATCCTGAATTCCGTCGCGATGGCATCAATATCTTGACGGAGTTAAAAATCAGTTACCTCCACGCAATTTTAGGATCGCAATTGACGGTGAAGACCGTCGATGGCGAGGAAACGATCGCTATCCCCGCCGGAACTCAGCCAGGAACTGTGCTGACGTTGGAAAACCAAGGTGTACCTCGGTTGGGGAATCCGGTCAGTCGCGGGGATTACTTAATCACCATTAATGTGGAGATTCCAAACCGTATTAGTGCTGAAGAGCGCGAGCTGTTAGAAAAACTGGTCCAGATTCGTGGTGATCGCGCCGGGAAAGGTGGCGTAGAAGGGTTTCTAGGGGGCTTGTTTGGCGGGCGTTGAGCCGCAGTCTGGGGTGAATTCCCCCGTACCCCGCTTAGATTTGCGCGGAACCCCCTGTCCGCTCAATTTTGTGCGGGCCAAGCTTAAACTGCAACAAATGCCCCAAGGCGCACTATTAGAAATTTGGTTGGATCCGGGCGAACCGATGGAGCAGGTGCCCGACGGATTAGCGATGTCTGGGTATAGGATCGAAACACTTGAGGAGAAACTAGACTACTGTGTTCTCAAGGTTCGTTCGCCCCTCCCGGATGTCTCCCCTGCATGACCCATGAGATCCCGCCTTCAGCTTTAACCGGTACGGTGTTAGCCATTCAGGCTAATTTTTATCGGGTGCAGTTAGATGCGGATGGATTGGCCCCGCATCAACAGCCAATCCACGCCGAATTGCTCTGTACGCGCCGCGCCCGCCTCAAAAAATTGGGACAGCAACCCATGGTGGGCGATCGCGTGGCCATTGAGGAGCCGGATTGGTTGGGTCAGCGCGGCGCTATTGCGGCAATTTTTCCGCGTCGGAGTGAATTGGACCGTCCGCCCATTGCCAATGCCGATCAGGTGTTGTTGGTGTTTGCCTTGGTCAATCCGGCCCTGGATGTCTATCAACTCAGTCGGTTTTTGGTGGCCATTGAACAGACCGGACTTCAGGTGTTGCCCTGTTTGAGTAAGGCCGATTTGGTCGATGTCGAGGCACAACGGCTCTGGTGCGATCGCCTGCACGCCTGGGGGTACCCGGCTGCCGCTATCAGCGTCTATACCGGGGAGGGACTGATGGCGTTGAGGCAGCGCTTACAAAATCGGATTACGGTTCTGGCTGGCCCCTCTGGCGTCGGCAAGTCCAGTTTGATCAATGCCCTTGCGCCCGACTTGGATCTGCGGGTGGGCGATATTTCAGAGCGGTGGAAACGGGGTAAACATACAACGCGCCATGCGGAGCTATTTGAACTGCCCAATGGTGGCTTTTTGGCCGATACACCGGGGTTTAGTCAGCCCGCCCTAACCACCTTGCCAGAGGATTTAATCCATTATTTTCCCGAAGGGCGCGATCGCCTTGCCGTCGACAACTGTCAATTTAAGGATTGCCTGCATCGGAATGAACCGAATTGTGTGGTGCGGGGCGACTGGGAGCGCTATAGCGATTACTTGGCGTTTTTGGATGAAGCGATCGCCTATCGAACCCAACGCCAAGACACCCGAAACCCAGAAGCAACCACCAAACGCAAACTAAACCGGAGCGGGGCAACGGAGGAAGAACCCAAGCTGAGTCGAAAACAGTACCGACGGACCGCTCGGCGCACGCAACAACAAGCCTTGGACTGGGTTTATGAAGAAATTCAAGACTGAACGGTTTGCTTAAGCCGACGCAAGCGCTCGGAAAAACTCCGCATAATCTCAACGGCGAACATGGGGGTGGTTTGAATGGCAAACAGAAAGCGTCTCTCGTCTAAACTGGCTAAGGTGCAGTCCGTGTGGGCGATCGCCGTGGAGGCCCTCATCTTGGACGGGTGCACCAGTGCGCCTTCGCCAAAAACATCGCCGGTGTGAATTGTTTCAACAACTTTGCCATTGATGGTTAAATCGATGGTCCCTTCAATGACCCCATACATAACGGTGCCCAGTTGCCCCGCTTCAAAAATGACATCCCCAGCCGCAAAATTGAGATGGGTGGGTTCCTTTTGGAAAATACTAACGGTTCGTGCAGGTTCTAACATGAAATCTTAATCGTTAGGGATTAAACAGTATCAATATCATCAATAGCATAGCGAAAACCACGGCTAAAACCGTCCTGTCTGGTGTGGGCCAAGGCGCTAACTGCGCAAACTGACCCGGAACTTTTCTTCCAGGGTCTCCCGAACCTTTTGATGGACGGGGTTGACTTCTGCTTCGGTCAACGTGCGATCGCTGGCGCGGTAAATCAGTCGAAAGGCCAAACTCCGCTGGCCTGTGGGCACATGCTCGCCGCGATATTCGTCGAACAACTCTACCGAGGACAGCAAACTGCCGTTGGGTGAAGTGGCCGCTTTGCGAATGGTTCGTTCAATTTCGGAGACGGAGATATGGGTGGCCACAAAGAAGGCTAAGTCGCGATCTGTGGCTGGAAATAGGGAATAGGCTTGGAACGCAGAGGACCGCTGTCGATGTTCATCGATGGCAACCAGCAACACTTCTAAATCCAGTTCAAACCCGTACACATCTTCGGGTAAATCCCGTTCTTGCCGCAGTTGGGGATGAATTTGCCCAAAATGGCCCAGCCGTTTGCCTTGAATCCATAACGAAGCGGTTCGACCCGGATGGAGCCGATCATCTTGGCGATCAGGCTGGTACTCGACGGCAACCCCCAACCGCTGAAACACCCCTTCTAAAAGGCCCTTGGCTTCGTACCAAGACAGAACTGCATTGTGTTTGGCGGTGGGATGCCACTTGCCTTGAAACGGCTTGCCGCCCAAAATGCCGCCCAGAGCAAAGGCTTCGGCCAATCCGTCTTCCTCACGCCAAAAAATATGCCCGATCTCGAACCCATTGAGGGGACCGTTCCCCTGTTCTAAGTTGTACTGAAAGGCATTGAGCAGGCCCGTCAACAGTTCTGTGCGCAGCGCCGAAAACTCTGACAAAAGAGGGTTGGCAACAACCACTTGCTGGGAACTGTTGATGCCCGGTTTGGTCCAGGAATAGTGCATCAATTCGGTCAGACCATTGGCGCGAAACGCCTCCCGAACCTGACGCACCAACACATCTTCAATGGTGAGATAACCCGGTTCGGTTTTGGTGGGCAGTGTGTCGCAAAACTGATTGTAGCCGTGGAGGCGGGCAATTTCTTCAATCAGATCGATTTCCCGTTCAATATCGCGATGGCGGTGGGGCGGCACTTCAACCCGCCAGACGTTGCTTTCCTCGGCAGCAATTAGGGTGAATCCCAGCGCCGATAACAGGGCCGTGACCTGCTCAGCAGTTAATTCCGACAGATCTTCATCGTCTTCTGGACCTTCCAGAGGACCGAGAACTTGATTGACCCGTGCCAGTCGCAGGTCAATGGTGCGTTGCAAGGTGGTGCGATGGTCGGCCCGTTGTTGGGCCACCAGCTGACCGCCAGCTAAGTCTTGCAACAACGACAGGGCATGGTTACACGCGAGGTCTAGTTGGGCTTCGTTCACCCCGCGTTCGTAGCGGGTGGAGGCTTCGCTGCGGAGTCCTTGGGCACGGGCCGATCGCCGAATACTGATGGAACTAAATAGGGCGGCTTCTAGAATTAAGGCGGTGGTGGTGTCTCGCACTTCCGTGGTTTCGCCTCCCATTACCCCAGCCAGTGCCACAGGACAGTTGTTGGCGGTAATGACCAGATTTTGGGTCGAGAGCGATCGCCCTTGGCCGTCCAGCGTGGTTAGGGGTTCCTGGGCGTTGGCAAAGCGGACCCCAAGTTCTAGTTTTTTTCCTCCGGCCACCGTTTGTAGGGCAGCGGCATCAAAGGCATGAAGGGGTTGTCCCCACTCCAACAAAATGTAGTTGGTAATATCCACCACATTGTTAATGGGACGAATCCCAGCCGCTTCTAAGCGCACTTGCAACCATTCGGGGGATGGCGCAATGGTCACCCCTTCAATGCGGGTGGCAATATAGGCCGGACAGGCTTGGGCATCGTCAATGGTAACCGACAACTGGGTGCCAGCCTTGGGCACGGTTAAGGTCGGGATATCCGGCAACTGTAAGGGTGCCCCCGTCAGGGCGGCCACTTCGCGGGCAATCCCCACCATACTCAGGGCATCGGCCCGGTTGGCGGTGGAGGTGAGGTCTAAGATGACCTGATCGAGTCCGAGCAATGGACGGACATCGTCGCCAATAGCAAAGGACTGTTGCTGAGGATCAAAGGCATGAATGCCTTCAGATTCTTTGGCTAAGCCCAACTCAGCGAGGGAACAAATCATGCCGGCTGAAGCCACCCCACGCAGTTTGGCGGGTTTAATTTTGAGATCGACTTGAGGCAAGTAGGTGCCCAAAGTAGCTACGGGCACAAATAGCCCTTTTTTGACGTTCGGTGCCCCACAGACAATGGTGGAGGGGTCGTCTTGGCCAATATCCACCTGGCAAACGCTCAATTTGTCGGCGTTGGGATGTTTCTCGCAGGTGAGGACTTTGCCCACCACCACGCCATCGGCCCAGGCTCGCCGATCTTCGATGTCTTCGACCTCAAACCCGGCCAGGGTGAGTCGTTCGGCCAGCTCTGCGGGAGACGTTGCAAACGGGACTAGTTCCCGCAACCAGTTGAGAGAAATACGCATAGTAGGGGGTCATTCGATGGGGTTAGAGGGGAACGGAATCGGTTTCCAGTTCAATATCCGAGCCGTCCAAAAAGGCTTCGATGGGGCGATCGCGCAGGAGACAATGGGTGTGACTGTGGGCCACGAGGACGGGTTCGCACACCTTGGCTTCGGCCCCTTCACGAATGGCTTGCAGTTCCTGCTCTAAGATTTCGATGCGGTCCATCAGATAACGGATGGCCTGGGCTTCGGAGTCCGGCAGACGGGCATGGTCGAGGGGGTTGACCTTGGCCCCTTCTCGATAGACGATGCGACCGGGAATTCCCACCACGGTGCAGTCGGCAGGGACATCCCGCAGCACCACTGAACCCGCACCAATGCGAACATTGTTGCCCAGTTGAATATTCCCCAGCACCTTTGCCCCGGCACCCACGACCACATTGTTGTCGAGGGTAGGGTGCCGTTTGCCCGATTCTTTACCCGTACCGCCCAAGGTGACGCCCTGGTAAATCAAGCAAGCGTTGCCGATGATGGCGGTTTCGCCAATGACCACACCCATACCGTGATCGATAAAGACCGAATGGCCAATTTGCGCACCGGGGTGAATTTCAATTCCGGTGATAAAGCGGCTGATGTGGGAAATGAGTCGCGGTACGAAGGGGAGACCCATCCGGTGGAGACTGTGGGCGAACCGATGGAGCCACAGTGCTTGAAGTCCGGGATAACAAAACAGCACTTCAAAAGCATTGCGAGCAGCGGGGTCTCGTTCAAAGATGATGTCAAAGTCGGCCTTGAGGATCTTCAGCACGTGGGTTTCCCAACTTTAATTCGCTATTCTCTATGGTACCGGGGCAGGCGCTTGTTTTGCAGTTCGGCAAGCCGTCCCATCGGGAAAATATACCGATTTTATCCGCGAGGATCATAAAATTGAGCATTGCCTTCCTGCTTTTAGGGGATAAAGCGTTGTGCCCCACTCCACATCTGAAATGAGTCGCCTAGAGCCTATGACTGTAGCCGAACCGACCCCCGTTCCGTGGCAACGACTCGGTCCGCTGCGGCGTTGGTGGGTTATGGCGATCGCTCTATTGGGATGTAACCTTGGAGCCGGCACTTTGGGCATTTTTCTGCTCTTGCAGCAACCCCCTAAACCCAATTGCAGTAGCGTTTTTTGGCCTTTTGCCTCTGGATCGCTTCGCATTACTTGCGCCCAGGAATGGGCACGGCAAAACACCCTTGAAGATCTGTTTCGGGCCATTGACTTGGTGGACGGATTATCGCGTCATCATGCGCTGCGGCCCCTCATTAAGCGTTGGGTCGAAATTTGGTCGAAGCAAGCCCTAGATTTAGCTGGGGAAGAATTTGAGCAAGGCAATTTAGAGCGGGCCATTACGTTTGCCCAAAAGATTCCGGTCCGGACGACTGCACACGCCTTAGTCCAACAACGCATTGCTTATTGGAAAAAAGTCTGGGCTGAAGGCAAAACCATCTCCGATCAAGCCAATGCAGCCCTCAAAGCCGAAGATTGGCGCAAAGCATTCTCCATTATGGTGGGGTTGATTTCTGTGGATAACCGCTATTGGTCTCAAACCCAGTACGAGGCCCTGAATCAACGGATTATCGATGCCCAAAAAGATGAAACCCAGGTGGTTAAAGCACAGCGCCTTTTAGAGGCCGGAGGACTTGAAAATCTGACCAAGGCACTCGAACTGTTGCAAAGCCTGTCCGATGGCACCATCTTTCAAAAATCCATCAAAACGTTCACGACGAAGATTGCACGGGCATTGGTGACGCTGGCGGAATCTGCCTTAGATCGCGAAGACCTCACCACCGCCCTCAATGCCCTGGACCAAATTCCCGATGATGTCGATTTTTGGCCCGAAGTTCAAGACTGGAAGGCGATCGCCCAAGCCATGTCCGATACGTGGTCTGGGGATGTATCCGGTTATGAGAATGCGATCGCCCAGCTCAAAAAAATTAGTCCTAACCGTCCGCTCTATACCAAAGTCCAAGACTTTATTCTGCGGTGGAGCAGCGATATTGCCTATGTGCGTCTGCTCGAAGAAGCCCAAGCTCAAGCTGCCGACAGTACGATCGAAGGACTGTCCAGTGCGCTCGCCAAAGCCCGTCAAATTCCGTCGGACAGTACCCAGTGGGAGGCGGCCCAACAAGTGATTGCTGTCTGGTCTACAGAATTAAGCGATCGCCAAGACCAACCCATTCTCAACCAAGCGGATGCTCTCTCCTTACAAGGGGATCCGAGTTCCCTCCAAGCGGCGATCCGCCAAGCCCAACAAATTTCGGTGGGGAATCCGCTCTATGCCGAGGCCCAAGGCCGAATTCGGGATTGGCAAAAACAACTGGAACCGCCGCAAGTGGCTGCACCGACCGCTCCACCCCCAGTGGAAAGTACTGCTGATCCGGATCAAGAATCTCGCTATCTTCTCGCCGAAGCACAACGCCTTGCGGCAAAGGGAACCGCCGCTTCTCTGGCGTCTGCCATCGAAACCGCCAATCAGATTCCGGCCCAATCGGCCTTGCGCGCTGAGGCGCAACAGTCTATGGAGACTTGGGGGAATCAAATGTTAGACCTAGCCCAAAGCTTTGCGAGTGCGGATCGTGAACGCGCGATTGCGATCGCGCAGCAAATTCCGGCCACTTCCGCGACCTATGACACCGCGCAACAACAAATTCGGATTTGGCAATCGTCTCCAC
>JBAVRC010000532.1:0-2567 GCA_049694615.1 Thermosynechococcaceae cyanobacterium
CTGTAGGCGTGTGGGCAAAGTGATCGGAGGCTAGATCGGCGAGGGTTTCGTCCCGTTGGTGTCCAATGCCGGAAATGACTGGAATTTGACACTGGGCGATCGCTCTGACCACCCGTTCGTCGTTAAAGCAAGCTAAATCTTCTGATGCGCCGCCGCCCCTTGCCAAAATCAAGACTTCAGCTCGACCATCGGCTTCAATTCGTTCAATAGCTGCCACGATTGATTCTGGAGCTTGATCGCCCTGGACCATACTGGGTGAAAACAAGACCAGCAACCCAGGATAGCGGGACTTGAGGGTGCGCTGGATATCGCCCCAAGCCGCAGCTTGGGGCGAGGTGACGACGCCAATGGCCAGGGGGTGGCTGGGGAGTGGACGTTTCCGCTCAGGGGCGAATAAGCCTTCTGATTCTAGGCGATGGCGCAGTTGCTGATACCGTAAAGATCGTAGCCCTTCCCCTGCCGGTAAGACTTGCCAGACCGCGAGCTGATATTGTCCCCGTTGCGGGTAAAGACGCATCCGACCGAGAACAATGGCCTGCTCTCCGGCTTCGGGTATGATAGCGAGTTTGTCGAGATAAGCATTCCAAATCACGCATTGTAAGGTTGCCTCTGCATCAGGATCTTGCAGGGTAAAAAATAACCCGCTCCGATGACGATGGGCACTGGAGACCTCTCCGGTTACCCAGATTTGTATGAGCTGCTCGTTCTGCTCTAGCAGAGATTGCAAATATCCGGTCAGTTCGCTGATGGAAAAAACACTAGGCGGGATGAGGAGGTCGGGAAAGTAGGAGGTCATGGAGTGTAAAACAAGGCAGCAAGGCAGCTTACCCATTGAGCGTAGCCGAGGTTTGAGCGAAGGCGTCAAGATTTAATATATTCTTTGTTCTGTATTGGAACTGCTATTCGTTGGTGGATGCATCTTTAGGAATTGTGGCGGACTGGCGTGGGGCCAGTCCGCTACGCTGACTACGAAATGCCGCTCAATAATAACTGATCGGGTTGAGAAGGACAGAAAACGGAAACGGTGGCGAATGTTTGTTCTATACTTTCCAGCCAGTGTCAGGATTCAATTTTCTTAACGCTGTCGTCTATCATTCCGTTGAGCAATTGAAAGGCAACGGTGTTAGATAATGGCGTGTCTCGATACATGGGTAACGCATTGAGCAATCGTGCTTCGGTTGTCTCATACAGTTGTTTTTCATCCTTCTGAGCGGCACGCAGTTTTCGTTTCCATTGATTGCGATCGCGACTGCTATAACTACCTAAACGGCCACGGGACTCAGGACTGAGGGGTTCCATGAGGTCCAACACTTGGCCGCCCACCCGGTCCCAATTTTCGCGATTTTGGGCGTCTTCCGGGCCGCTGCCCAGTTGCTTTCCCCGTTGGTTGGGGTATTGCAGAAAATACGCTTCATTCGCTAAACGGTAAAAAAAACTAGATGAAACCCCCGATTGATCTAAGCGGTCGATCAACTGCGCTTTGCGTTGTCGTTCCGTATCCGAGTAGGCCGATTGTGTGGGGCGAACGGAGGGCGGATTGCCCGATGGCAGGGATGGGACTTGCTGGGATTCCAGCCACCAACGCACCGCAAACCAGCCCAGCACACCCGCCCCAATCAAAAGGGCAAAGACCAAGAGCGATCGCACCAATCCAACCGTATGATTCCAGACCCAGCTGACAATGCCGGGAGATTGGGCCAAAGGTGTCCTCGCGATGGGGGCAGCGGACGTGGCGGGTTGGGCGATCGCTGTGGCCATTGCGGTTCCAGAGGGAGCCACCGCCACGGTTTTGGCTGAGCCGACCGTTTGCGCGCTGGGATGGTTTGCTGCGGCCACGGTCCAGTCTGGCGGTGAGGCTGCGGTCCAATCCAGAAGCGGGGATGGATTGCGGCTCAGAAGGTCTAAATCCTGGAGAATCTGCTTGGTGCTGGTATAGCGTTCCGAAACCCGATGGGCTGTCATTTTGTTCAAAATGGCGGTTAGACCTGCACTGGTCTTGGCTTTGTCCTGCCAATCGAAGGTTAAGTGATAGGCATCGTAAAGATCGGTAGGATCTTGGCCCGTCAGCAACACCAAGGCCGTCACGCCCAAGGCATATAAATCGCTAGCGGGTGAGACTTGCCCGCTTTGCATTTGTTCGGCTGGTGAATATCCCGTTTTGCCGATGAGGGTGACATTATTTTTGGCACCTTGTTCTGTTCGATGGGGTTGTGCGGCACTGATGGTGACTTCTTTTACGCCGCCGAAGTCGATTAAAACCGGAAGTCGATCGCTGTTGCGGCAAATGAGATTGTCGGGGGACAAGTCCCGATGCACGACACCCCGCTCATGGATATAGCCGAGGACAGGCAACAACTGGTTGAAGAGGGTAATAATTTCCGACTCAGAAAAGGTGCCGCCTTGGTGAGACTGAATGGCTGAGGCTTCGCGATCGCGCAAAATCTCTTGATAGGTTGGCCCTTCTGCATAATCTTGGACCAAAAACATAGACTCGCGGGTTGAATCCACAAACCACTCTCGAAAGCGAGGAATTTGGGGATGCTGAAGTTTATATAAAACCTCTGCTT
>JBAVRC010000533.1:0-2289 GCA_049694615.1 Thermosynechococcaceae cyanobacterium
CCTTATATCCATTAATGCGCGCCCCAAAGGTAATATTTTCGTAGATCGACTTGGGGAATGGATTCGGCTTCTGAAACACCATGCCAATGCGACGGCGAACCACCACCGGATCGACCTCCTTGTCGTAGAGGTTGTTGCCATGGAACAGCACATTGCCGTCTACACGGGCACCGGGAATTAAATCGTTCATGCGGTTAAAGCAACGCAACACCGTACTCTTGCCGCAGCCCGAAGGTCCGATTAACGCAGTGATTTTAGCTTTAGGGATATCGAGAAACACATGCTTGACGGCCACCGTAGCACCGTACAACACGGAAAGGTTCTCAGTCCGCAGGGCATATTCAGCCGTGATCGATGTCTTTGTAGAAGGCATGACATTCATAAACGCTTAGCCCGCTAGATTTAGCATATTTTTATCCGTCCGTAATAGAAAAATACACAACCTTGGTAAAGCCAAGGTTAAGGCGCGCAACCCACCCTACTTCTTAACATGGTTTGAGGATCGCTTTTCTTAACCAAACCTTTACCATCACTCTGTATGCTATTTGACCAATGGCTTGTAAGATAGCCTTGCCCACGCTTGCAGTTCCTCTATATAAATCCAATGCTTCTTCGATCTAGAGCAATTCGCTGGACTATCACTGCCTCTGCGGCAGCGCTGACATTCGGCTTGGCGTCCTGTCAAAGCCAAACGAGCGAGAGCCCCACGGCATCTTCAACGGGTGCTGCTAGCATTCCCAAAATTACTGAGACTGTTGCTTTAAGCGGTGCAGGCGCAACATTTCCTGCACCGCTGTACCAAAAGTGGTTTGCAGATTTTAATAAAGCCAATCCTTCGGTCACCGTCAGTTACCAGTCTGTGGGCAGCGGCGCGGGTGTTAAGCAGTTTACCGCTGGCACTGTGGATTTTGGAGCCAGTGATGTGGCCATGAAAGACGAAGAAATTAAGGACGTCGCGAAAGGGGTTTTGATGATCCCTATGACAGCGGGTTCTATCGTCTTAGCTTACAACCTGCCCGAAGTCAAAGAACCGTTGAAATTATCGCGGAAAGCCTACGTTGATATTTTCTCGGGCAAAATCAAGAAATGGAACGACCCAGAGATTGCTAAGGCAAACCCCGATGCAAAGTTGCCTGACTCCGCCATTAAAGTGGTGTATCGATCCGACGGCAGCGGAACGACCGCCGTCTTTACCAAGTACTTGAGTGCCGTGAGCAGCGACTGGAAGGCTAAAATTGGGGATGGTAAGACGGTCAACTGGCCATCTGGAACCGGAGCCAAAGGCAATGAGGGCATTACAGCCCAAATTCAACAAAATCAGGGATCCATTGGGTACGTCGAGTATGGCTATGCCAAGCAAAACGGATTACAGTTTGCATCCTTGGAAAATAAAGCGGGGAGTTTTATTGCACCGAGCGACCAGTCTGCCCAGACAACCCTGGCGTCAGCGGAGTTGCCGGACAACTTGCGGGTCTTTATTGTAGATCCAGCCGGCAAAGACGATTATCCCATTGTGACCTTTAGTTGGATCCTGGCCTATAAGACCTACGACGATCCGGTTAAAGCAAAAGTCTTGAAAGCCGTGTTGGATTACAGTCTAACGGAAGGTCAAAAAGCGAGTGCTGAATTGGGCTACGTGCCTTTGCCAGATGACGTTGTGACCAAAGCCAAAGCGGCTGTGGCCTCTATCCCGAGTAACTAAGTTCAACCCCATCGCCCCCCAGAACCCATGAGTGTCTACCAGACGGGAATAGAACCACTGGCCCGATCCCGATCAAATACGGAGCAAAGTCTCGATCTGATCTTTATTTGGGCAACCCGCCTTTGTGCCTTTTCGATTGCGGGAATCTTGTGTTTTATTGCCCTTGAGGTGGGTCATCAGGCATTGCCAGCCATACAAGCCTTTGGACTAGGCTTTGTATTCCAGCAAGACTGGGATCCAGTCAAAAACATCTACGGCGTTTTTCCCATGATCTATGGGACGTTGATAACCTCCTTGATTGGTTTGTTGCTGGCTGTGCCCATTGGGGTTGGCACCGCCATTTTTCTCAGTGAAAATTTTCTCCCCCTGCCGGTTCGGACCACGTTAGTGTTCTTGGTGGAGTTGTTGGCGGCGATTCCCAGTGTGGTTTATGGGCTATGGGGCATTTTTGTCTTAATTCCTTTTGTCACCAACCCCCTTGGCCATTGGCTCTATAAGAACTTGGGTTGGTTTCCGCTGTTTGGAACCGATGCGGCGGGGCCGGGGTTGTTTCCGGCTGGCATCGTCGTCACCATTATGATTTTGCC
>JBAVRC010000534.1:0-4034 GCA_049694615.1 Thermosynechococcaceae cyanobacterium
TATTTTTATCGCCCGTCCAAAAACATGGACCGTTCTTTCCGTTCAAAAATAGACACAATAGGCTTTTGAGCTTGTGTCAAGCTTTAATGACATTTGCCGTTTTCCCATTGATACGACATGGGGTAGGGCATGAGTTGAGTTGCCCTTGGCAAATACAGTGGATGGCGCGGTTGGCCTGTGCGATTGAGTCCGAAGCAATAGCACGTTGTACCCGCCAGGAGTTGCCGGACTTGCCGATCGCGCTCCCAAAGGCTTCCCCAGTTCCCCCACGCCAATACCAATTCCCTGGATCGATGACTCGCTTGGAGCAAATGTTGATCGTTTTCACTCCCGATTGGATCTAACGCTTGTTTCAACGCTTGCGGGTACGGGGTGCGATAGGCAAATAAATTCACGATTTCAACCGATCCGTATCCCAAACGTTGACCAAACGCGATACATCGTCTGATGGTCGGATCGTTATGGGTCTCATCCGCTTCGCTTGGATTCAGCATCACGATGCACAGGCGCGATCGCCTTGCATCCCATTCCCGCCACAGCGTATACCGATATTGTCCGGTCGCGTCGAATATTGCCCCGCCGTCCATCGCTATATCTCCAATCCATCCGCCAAAGTTGCGCGTTACCCTAGAGCCATGTGCGGACGATTTACTTTAGCCAAAAGTCCCGAACGGGTGGCCAGTGCCTTCAACTTGGGTGCAGTGCCCCATTTTCCGCCGCGTTACAACATAGCCCCCTCACAACCTGTTGGGGTCATTGTGCTGCGCAATGATTCGACTATGCCGGAATTTCGACTGATGCGATGGGGTCTCATTCCAGCTTGGGCTAAAGACCCTGCGATCGGGGCCAATCTCATCAATGCTCGTTCCGAGACGGTTGCCGAAAAGCCGTCTTTTCGCTCTGCTTTTAAGTACCGTCGTTGTCTGATTCCTACCGATGGTTTCTACGAATGGCAAAAATTGGCCCGTGGGATGAAGCAGCCGTTCTATTTTTCGATGGCTGACAATGCGCTTTTTGCTTTTGCTGGTCTGTGGGAATCCTGGAACGACATCGAGACTTGCACAATATTGACCACTTCAGCCAACAGCCTTTTACAGACTGTCCACGACCGAATGCCTGTGATTTTGCAGCCCGACCATTATGCCCGATGGCTTGATCCCCATATTCACGATTCCCGGCAGTTGGCGGAATTGCTGAAGCCTTTCCCTGACAAGGCGATGCAAGCTGTTCCCGTCAGCACCAGGGTTAATTCGGCAAAGGTTGACGATGCGCTGTGCATTGAACCGCTCGCTGAATGACCCCATCACGAAAGAATGACTCTGTATCACCCGTTCACTTTTGCCGCAATGGACACATCAACGCAAGGCACCGCAGACTATGAACCTTCTGGAACAATGGGGATGGCGATGGTCAAGTTGGCACAAAGGGGAGCGCGGCGAATATTGGTTTCTAGCCCAAGTCTTCGGCCTTTTGGCTTTCGTACTGTTACCGATTCGTCCCGTCATGAACTTGACGGAACTGACTCCGCCGATCCGAGTTGCATTGGCTAGCTTCGCTGGAATGCTGGGTCTATTGGGGCTAATCCTAATCGGTAAGGGTCTCTTCGATTTAGGTCGCAGTTTGACTCCCCTCCCTTACCCCCGCGAGGACGGGCAGCTCGTCACTCAAGGGGTTTACGGAATTGTCAGACATCCGCTCTATGCCGGAATTGTTGCCGTAACCTTGGGTTGGGTTCTCTTCACATTGAGCGGGTCACATGGCTTGGCTTGGTTAGCGATCGCCGTGCTTTTAGACCGAAAAGCGGCACAAGAAGAAATATGGTTGACGGCAAAGTACCCAGAATATTCGGCATATCGACTACGAACCAAAAAGCTGGTGCCCTGGATTTGGTAAGAATCTGAAAAGAATGGTTTGAAAATCCAGCGAAGGGGTTGACAAATGCAGTCGTATGGATAATATGACTGCATTTGTCGGTGCGAGGGGCAATCATGAACAAGCTTGAGATCTGCGAAATTCTGGCAGTTCTGATAGTCGGAATTCAACTGTTGGGACAAGCGAACCGAGACATGTCCCTCGGTAAGTGGTTAACGCCCTTCCGGTTGGGTTGGCTCCTGGCGGGTTTGACGATGCTCCTACCCCAAGCGCAAAAAGGATGCTGGCTGGCAGGGGCGATCGCCTATTTCCTCGTCGGCGGCTTGATCTTCAACACGCTGGTCTTGTTTATCTGCTCGAAGCTGCCCAACCGGATCGTCGGTTTGGAATCTCCCATTGTCGAACTGATGGGCACCGTCTTCTTGGGCATGATTGGGACCGGACTCGTCCTTGCAGTTCAACGCCTCTTTGCAGCTTGCAAGCGTTGGGCTAACAGCGGTTTACGGCGACTTGAGGGGCACACGATTCAACCGATCACCGCGTAAGCGGCCCGAATTGAATCGCGCGATCGCCCTTACGTCCCAAAGCGTTGTACCGCACGGACACGGCCTTTACGAAACAGGGGTTCTGTTGTTCTTGGACTTGCAGCCGCAGAGCATTGTGCGTAGCCGTTTGTTCGAGGAGCCCGACGACGGGCGATCGCAGCCGCTAATGACAACAGTGGACAATCTGAACCACAAGAAAGGGGCTGTTAGCCCCTATTTAATGTATGAGGAAAACCCGTCTCTCAACGAGCATCTAAAAGCAATCTTAGAGACTTCAAATGAGACTCTGCTGAGTGCCCTGGATAGTCTCATTCAATCCATCAAGTTCAGACTTACTTTGGGATGCGATCGCACTCAATGCCTTAACCGTGGAAAAGAGAGGGGATAATGTTGGTGAGATGTGTCATTGTTTCATGGACATGGATCCCAGTAATTGAGGGACTATAACAATGAAATGCCCACGCTGCCATAGTGTAAACGTTAGGCGCTCTCATGCAAAACACTGCCATGAAAAATTTCTGAAACGGCTTGCGTTCAAATCATACCGCTGTAAATTATGTTGGAAACGTTTCCTAGGATTTTCCAAACCGCATCGAAAATAGATATTACCAGCCAGACAACATCGAACGAAACTTCTCACGTTCTCTTTCCGAGTAGTGTTACAAAGTTTACCCGCTAAACCTTTTGAAGGTTCGCTCGTCAAAAGCGGTAAATCATGGCCGGGTTTCCTGCGAAGCACTTTCAGGTTAGCAAGACTCGTAAGCCTCCGCCATAGCCTGCAATGCCAAATCTCGCGGTAGCTTCGCTAGTAAGTGGCGCTGATGAAAACGCAGACTAAAGGTTAATTCCCTCTTTAAGCGCAAAACCTCAGTAGAGAATGGCTTAACATTCATAATGATCCCCCCATAACAGTACGAGAATACATCAGATAAGTAGAGCAGGACAAAAAAGACGGTGCAGAACTGCACGACCCAAAAATAAAGCTAGGTTATCTGAGGTGGACCTAGAATCTCCCATCATTGAACTGATGGGCAATATGCTTCTTGGACATGATCGGGACCGGACTCGTCCTAGCAGTTCAGCACCTCTTCGCAGCGTTCAAGAATTGGGCCAACGACGGCCTACGGCGACTCGAAAGGCAAATGATTCAACCCAGTGATGCGTAATAGACCCGGATTAAATCGCGCGATCACCCTTACTTCCAAAAAGGACATTCGGGTCAGTTGTAGAAAGAATAGGCCCGGACTCATATCGGCTGTCCGGGATTTATAAACCAGCCCCTTGTTCGCTCAAGCTTAGGCTAGCTGGATAATTATAGTGTTCACTCAAGGTAGGAAAGTTAACCCTTCCCACAAGATTGATTGAACAAGGTTTCTTGGAGGACAGCAGTAATCCAGATCACTCCACAGTCGCTCCGAAGGCATTGCGATAAACGGAAAACTCTGCATAGGCAAGACGGGCGATCGCCCTTACCCCAGACCGCCCCAGCCAGCGCGAACACTCAATCCATGCACTTGGCGATCGCCAACACAACCCAGTTCAGAACAAATCCAAGGATTTCCCAAGGCGATAGGCCACCAGAATGCCTACAATCCCCCCAACAACGCTGAACAAGAC
>JBAVRC010000535.1:0-3170 GCA_049694615.1 Thermosynechococcaceae cyanobacterium
GCGATCAACTCCCAAAGGTAACGAAGTTGATGAGAGCGAGACGTCCAACCCCCCGGTTTATCCATAAAGGTCAAAACGCCGACAAAGTTATTTCTGACCCGGATCCATTTGGAATCTGCAACAGGAACCTCAGCCTGAAGCAGGGTTAAGGGATGGACGCGGGTATGAACCTCATCGCGAATGCCGGAGTCGTCGAAGAGGATGCGTTGGGGAACCGGGATAGACGGGGAAGGATTGAATCGCCCCCAGAGGTAATCCCAAATTTCCTCGGATTGAAGAGGTCTGAGTTCCAGACCCATCTTGGTTAAAAGAAGCTGTTCCCACAATAAGAAGCCATCAACGAACCCCTTTTCAAGGAGACTTTCAATTTGGGTATGCCGAATTTCAGGATCCCCGGCAATATTTTGATACTGGTTGTGTGCCCAAGCCAGCGCCTGATCGATCCAACCTTGAGCGCGGTCGGACTCGGAGACGACCGTATAGGTTACAAAAATCCAAAGGGACTTGGGCTTTCGGATACCCTGTTGGTAGAGTTCCTGCACCCGCTTTTGTTCGGACTTGAGCAAGAGTCGAAGCGTAGAGGACGGAGCCATCTCCCAAAGGGTTTCAAGCTGCCGGACCCGATCTTTACAAGAAGCAAACGACCCCAGATGGACGGTCATTTTCTCTTGGGGAGGTAGATCCTTTAACCCGGACTCAATGCCATCGAACAATTCTTTGAGTTGTTCCTCCTCCAGAGTGGGATGAATGCCCGTGCAGTTGAAGCCGAAGGAGAACTGGTAGTCTTGGTTCTTCTTTAAGAGAGCAGCACCAACGGCTCTGCCCCTTAAGTTGTACTGGACCATGCAGGTGAGGTTGAGAAAATTCTCAAAGGGATGGCGCAGTAGACCTCCAATCTTCTGTTTTTTGACTTTCTGCATAAGTAACCTATGAGATTAGGTGCGTTGAAGAAGCCTATTAACGCCGGGGGCGATCGCTACGCGCCAGGAGTTGGCCTTTTGCTTTTCGGGACAGCCGAGACTTTCGGGATGTCCTTGATTTGCGAAGATTCCCCTGTTTATCAAGGAGAACGCCTTCTAGGGGAGAGGTGTAAAAGGGATGTCCTCTGACCCAGCTTGGTGTGCTACGGAATCGGGCTAAGAATCGCCAGGGATGATTGCCCGTGAGTAACCAGTAAGTGGCGATACCCCAGATGATGAAAGCGATACACCATTGCCAGGGCACCGCGAAAAAAGAACCAAGTGCCAGTCCTAACATGAGAATGATTAACCAAGGAACGACCTGATTGGCAGGAATGGGACCAAGGTTGGGACTAGCACCCAGTAATTGATTGACCGGACGAAAATCGTCATCAGACATAAGAAAGGGTTCAAGCGTTGTGGAATGTTTCAGAGGTGAATTGTTATTAGCAAGTTGCGGCAGAACCTGATACAACTAAAGTAGAAATGACATCGACGATGACAATCACTAAAACGGCTAGAACTGGTGCCCTGACTGCCATCTGCCAATCTTCGTCTTGTCTCATGGAGTTAAAAACCTGAATTAGAGCGATTGCCAAATAGAGAATAAACATTGCCCGAATGATGTTAATTGTGATCACAACTGGATTAACAGATGCGCCAGAACTCTTGAAAACCGAGTCCAGCAGACCGCAAGCTTTATCAAGAAATACGGCATCGGCAGGCATCACGAAAAAGTAACCAATGCTAGCGAGCAAAATTATTCCAGCGAGAAGCACCTGATTGGCAGCGGGTAATCGATCCAATAGTCTGAGAAGGCGTTTGGTCTGTTTCCAACAAGCAGCGCCAATCATGACGGGGACTGCACCGAGAATCAGTTGGTACTCAGCGGTGTAGAGACCAATGGCAGCGAAGCCGCAGCCAAAGAGAAACATGGACGTGCGGCAACTGATCACGTTCATGAACGGGATAGGCGCAAAGCGTTTGCGTCGGAGGGATTGAATTGTCATAGAACACCTTAAAGAATGGAGCGCAAGTAATCAAATAAAAAAGTCTCAGTCGGCAAAGTCGTTGCGACGAGAATTAGCAGATGAATTGAAAAACTGTTGATGAGAAGATTTTGCAAGGGATAGATCGCCCTTGCAAAACACTTATTGAATTAGCACATCAGTACAAGGGATAGATCGCTCTTGCGAATAGTGTACCTCAGAATCGATTTATGGCAAGAGCCTAAAAAAGAAAATCTGGTATAGGATGCCACCTTCTCAAGTTCGGAATCATCCTTAAGGTATACATCTGGCTTAAGCCTTATGCCGATTCAGAAAAGCTGAAACGTAGGTCGGATAGGAAAAGCAGCGGCAATGATAGGCATCTTTCAAAACCATAATTCTTAATTTCTCTGGTGGCAAAAAAATCAATATTGTTCTGAAGCTTGGTCAAACTGCAATTTCGGGCGCTATGTTATAAGGGTAAAAAAGTGCTGAATTCTGGGATTCAGCCGTAACAGTTGCTGAGCGGTTTTTGTTGTGTTGTGAGGCATACAAAGTCAAAGTCGGGAATTTAGATTAAGGATAGAGGTCTCAGCAAGCGAGTTGGGAGATGAATCTATGTGGGGATGGTCCAATCAGCAACGCCATGCCAGGGATGCGTCCCGGAACATTGCCCTGACGATGTTTTTCGCGGGAGGTCTTGGTCCCTATTTCTGGATTGCTTTTCTAGTGTTTATCGGCTGGCTGAATGGCTGGTTCAGCGGGTTAGGGTTCTCTTTGCAAGCCTCTGCACCTGCCCATACCTCGGCTGATTATCAAGTTAGAGGAGTAGAACGCATTAAAAACCCGTTCGCTTGGGATGAGGGTGTTGAGGATATCCGCACGGCAATTCGTCTAGAAACTGATAAGCAGTATATAGCGACGGGATATTCAGCTTTAGCAGAAGCTTATGCACGAAAGGGTGATAAAGACAAAGCATTGCAATACCTCCAAACTGCCCTTAGGTTTGCCCAAGAATCCTCGCAGGAATCAAAAACTGAAGTTGACCGGAATGCAGGATATGCAACGGGCGAAATCACAAAAATATTTATCCAGCGCTATATCCAAAGTGGCTATAAGCGTTGGTGGTAAAGCGTTTAAGCTTTACTTCTAGAGACTCCAAGGCCAAAAGACCTTGGAGTTTTTGTTTGAATCGGTATAGACTAAGTGCAAAGCATTTCAA